>JBLIZX010000181.1:0-7884 GCA_048860285.1 Macromonas sp.
CTCATCTTGTAGTCAAAACCGTTGGCGATGAGGAATTCGCTCATCTCTTTGCGGCCACCCAGCTCGTCGATGAAGGTCTGGTCTAGCCAAGGCTTGTAAATTTTGAGCGCTGGGTTGGTCAGCAAGCCGTAGCGGTAGAAACGCTCGATGTCGTTGCCCTTGAAGGTGGAGCCGTCGCCCCAGATGTTGACATCGTCTTCCTTCATGGCCGCCACCAGCATGGTGCCGGTGACAGCACGGCCCAGCGGGGTGGTGTTGAAGTAGGTGATGCCTGCGGTGCTGATGTGGAACGCACCCGCTTGCAGTGCGGCAATGCCTTCAGCGGCCAGTTGCGGGCGGCAGTCGATCAAGCGGGCCTGCACCGCACCGTAACCCATCGCCTTGCGTGGGATCTCGTCGTAGTCCGATTCATCGGGCTGGCCCAGGTTGGCGGTGTAAGCGTAGGGCAGGGCACCCTTGAGCTTCATCCACAGCAGGGCGGCGGAGGTGTCCAGTCCGCCCGAAAAGGCGATACCGACTTTTTGCCCGGTGGGCAGGTTTTGCAGAATGGTGGCCATCTGTGGTGTTCCTGAATCAACCGAAGTGGCAGATGTAGTGGTAGGCTTCAGTCACGCGGATGTCGAAGCTGCTGTTGCCGGGAATGCTGAACTTGTCGCCCGGGCCGGACTTGAGCCATTCGTCGGAACCCTTGAGCTTGTACTCGCACGAACCGGCCACGCATTCCATGATTTCCGGCGCGCCGGTGTTGAAGGTCAGGGTGGAGGGCAGCACAACGCCGACCGATTTTTTGGTTCCATCGGCCAAGGTGATGCCGTGGCTGACGCACTTGCCGTCAAAGTACACATTGGCTTGGGTGTTGACGGATACGCCGTCGAATTGGGTGGTGGTCATGGACAGTTGAAGGAGCTAGAAAGTTCGGAACAAAAAAGCGGACATTGCGGTAGCACCGCCTGACCCCGATTTTAGGGGAGGGCGTGGGCCAGCCCCGTCAGCAGCGTTCGGCCCAATCGTCGGGCACAAAGCCCACCGTCACGTCACCGCCACTCCATTCCACCACCGGGCGCTTGATGAGGCTGGCGTGGCGCAGCATCAGCGCGTGTGCGCTGGCCTCGTCGGTGAGCGTGGCTTGCAGTGCCGGGTCGAGTTGTCGCCAGGTGGTGCCCTTGCGGTTGACCAGCTTGTCCCAGCCGGTGTGGGCTGTCCAGTGCGCCAACCGTGCCTCCGGCACACCGTGTTTTTTGAAATCGTGAAATTCGTGCGCCACACCGCGTTCGTTCAGCCAGGCACGGGCTTTTTTCACGGTGTCGCAGTTGGGGATGCCATAAACAGTGACCATGGATGCCTCTCTATGCAATACGGCTCAAACAATGAGCCGTATTGTGTCCGATGCGGCGCATGTTGCATGCCACTATACCCACCCGTGGCACCCCTGCGACAATATCGCCCTGTCTTGACTTGAGCCTTTGCGATGTCCATGCCCGTTACCGCCTCTTTGCCCACCACCTTGCCCGATTGGCTTGTCCATTGCGAGCGCCTGCATCCCAACACCATCGAGATGGGATTGGAGCGCGTGCGTACGGTGGCGCAGCGCGTGGACAGTGGGCGCGGCATCCGGCCCGGTTGTCCGGTGATTGTGGTGGCGGGCACCAATGGCAAGGGTTCCACTTGCGCGATGCTGGAGGCGATCTACAGCCAAGCGGGTTACCGCACGGGTGTGTACACCTCGCCGCACCTGGTGCATTTTGAGGAACGGTGCCGCATCCAAGGCCAGTCCGCCGAGGCGCAGCAACTGGTGGCTGCGTTTGCCGACATTGAACACGCCCGCCTTGGTGACGGCACCGCCGCCCAGCCCGAGGTGGCCCTGACCTATTTTGAATTCACCACGCTGGCCATTGTGTTGGCCATGCAGCGCGCACGGCTGGATGTCATGATCTTGGAAGTGGGGCTGGGTGGGCGTTTGGACGCGGTCAATGTGTTCGATGCCGATTGCGCCGTCATCACCAGCATCGACATCGACCACGTGGAATACCTGGGCCCCGACCGCGAGACGATAGGCTACGAGAAGGCCGGCATCATGCGCACAGGCCGCCCGGTGGTGGTCAGCGACCCGGTGCCACCGCAAAGCGTGCTCGACCGTGCGTTGGAGATTGGGGCCGACTTGTGGCGTGCCGGGCGCGACTTTCACTGCGGTGGCGACAAGCAGCAATGGAACTGGGCCGGGCGCAGCCGCCGTTACCCTGGATTGGCGTACCCGGCTTTGCGCGGAGCCAACCAGCTGGTCAATGCCGCTGGCGTGCTGGCGGTGGTGGAGGCGTTGCACCCCGTGTTGCCGGTCACGGCGCAGGCGGTGCGCAACGGGCTGGCGTTGGTGGAGCTGCCGGGCCGCTTTCAGATCGTGCCCGGCCAGCCGGCGCTGGTGCTGGACGTGGCGCACAACCCGCATTCCGCCGCCGCACTGGCCGAAAATTTGGATGCGATGGGCTTTTACCCCACCACCCACGCTGTGTTTGGTGCGATGGCCGACAAAGACCTGCGCCCGATGTTCGAGCGTCTCAATCCCTTGATCGACCGCTGGTACTTTACCGATTTGCCCACCGAGCGTGCAGCTTCTGCCGCCGACTTGCAAACCTTGTGGCACAGTCTCAACACCCGCACCGATGTGCAGGCCAGCCAATACCCCAATCCTGACGCTGCCTTACAAGCGGCAGTGTCACAGGCCGACCCCGCTGATAGAATCGTGGTCTTTGGTTCTTTCTTTACCGTAGGCGGCGTGTTGCAAAATGGCGTGCCTCGGCTGGCGGCACCACACCTCCAAGCCTGATGCCATCTGATTTTCGAGCTCCTGTGCTGCGCGGCCACCAGCGAATGTTCAAACTCCGTTCCGGTGCGTCGGGCACCCAGCACCCGGCTTCATTGACCAGTATTGATGCCCTCCGTCGTCGGTCTCAGCACCGCATGATTGGCGCTGTCGTGCTGTTGTTGGTTGGCGTGGTCGGCTTCCCGTTGTTGTTCGATGCCGACCCCCGGCCGCTGCCGGTGGATGTCCCCATCGAAATTCCCGCCAAAAACACGCCCCCGGCGTGGGCGGCCCATCCTGCTCCTGCCGCCAGCCTGGGCCACAAAGAAGAAGTGGTGGCCGCTGCACCACCACCCGCACGCAAACAAGCCGTGTCGGAGGCCGATGCCGACCGTGCCCAAGCGGCCCGCGAAGCAAAAGAAAAGGCCGCCCGTGAGGCCAAAGAGAAAGCCGCGCGCGAGGCCAAGGAAAAAGCCGCGCGTGAAGCCCGTGAGAAAGCTGCACGCGAACAAGCCGCCAAAGACAAGGCCGCACAAGATGCCGAGCCGCCGGTGCGCATCATTGTGCAAATTGGTGCCTACCCCGACCACCCTAGCGCGCAAGAAGTGCGCTGGAAACTGGAGCGTGCGGGCCTAAAAACCTACACCCACATTGCGCAAACCCCCGATGGGGAGCGTATTCGGGTGCGTTTGGGGCCATTTGCCAGCCGTACCGAGGCTGAAAAAGCCGCCACCAAGGCCAAAGCCTTGGGCCTGACCAACAGTGTCTTGCTCACGCTGTGATGCCATCTTTCGGCTCGGTCGATTTGATGCTGGCGCTGGCAGCGTTGCTGTCGGTGTTGGTGGGCGTGTGGCGCGGGCTGGTGTTTGAAGTGCTGTCGGTGCTGGGTTGGATCGCGGCTTTTTTTGCCGCCCAATGGTACGCTGCGCCTGTGTCGTTGTGGTTACCTTTGAACCCCATGGCAGAACCCGTGCGTTACGCCATCGGTTTTGTGGTGGTGTTTGTGGCCACTGCCTTCGCCAGTGGATTGTTGGCGTGGCTGGCCAAACAGTTGATCGATCAAGTGGGCTTGCGCCCGGTAGACCGTGCGCTGGGAGCGGCCTTTGGCTTGCTGCGCGCCACCGTGCTGCTGCTGGCGCTGGCGTTGGTGGTGGGGTTGACCCCGCTCAAAGAACACGAGGCCTGGCGGGCCTCCGTCGGTGCAGGTGTGCTACAAGCGGGCCTGCACCTGCTCAAGGGCACCATGCCCGAAAATTTTGCCCATTATTTGCCTTAATTCAAGGACTTTGCCATGTGTGGAATCGTTGGTGTTGTCAGCAACACGCCTGTTAACCAGTTGATTTACGATGCTTTGTTGCTGCTGCAACACCGGGGCCAAGATGCCGCTGGCATCGTTACCCAGCTGGAACGCAAATTCTTCATGCACAAAGCCAAGGGCATGGTTAAAGACGTGTTCCGTACCCGCAACATGCGCGCTTTGCCCGGCAACTGCGGCTTGGGCCAAGTGCGCTACCCCACGGCGGGCAATGCCTTCAGCGAGGAAGAAGCCCAGCCCTTCTACGTCAATGCCCCCTTTGGCGTAGTGATGGCCCACAACGGCAACCTGACCAACGCCGATGCGCTCAAGCAGGAGATGATCCAGCTCGACCACCGTCACATCAACACCGAGAGCGACTCCGAAGTGCTGCTCAACGTGCTGGCACACGAACTGGCCCAATCCAGCGACCACGGTGCGCTGTACCCCGATGCCATCTTCGCCGCCGTGCGCGCCGTGCACAAACGCCTCAAAGGCTCTTATGCCGTGGTGGCACTGATTGCGGGTCACGGTATGCTGGCATTCCGCGATCCGTACGGTATCCGCCCGCTGTGCATGGGCCGCAGCAAAGACGGCACTGTCATGGTGGCCAGCGAATCGGTGGCACTCGAAGGCACCAGCCACGAGTTTGACTCCGACATTGCGCCCGGCGAAGCGGTCTTTATCGGACTGGACGGCAGCATCCGCCGTGAACAGTGCGCCGACAACCCGCAGCTCTCTCCCTGCATCTTTGAATACGTGTACCTCGCCCGTCCCGATTCCACCATGGACGGCATCTCGGTGTACCAGGCACGCTTGAACATGGGCGAAACCTTGGCCCAGCGCGTGGCCGCCACCGTGCCGGTAGATGACATTGATGTGGTGATCCCGATCCCCGAATCCAGCCGCCCCAGCGCCACCGAACTGGCGCAACTGCTGGGCAAGCCCTACCGCGAAGGCTTCGTGAAGAACCGCTACGTGGGCCGCACCTTCATCATGCCAGGCCAAGCGGTGCGCAAAAAATCGGTGCGCCAAAAGCTCAACGTCATTGGCAGCGAGTTCAAGGGCCGCAACGTGCTGCTGGTCGATGACTCGATTGTGCGCGGCACCACCAGCCGCGAAATCGTGCAAATGGCGCGCGAAGCCGGTGCCAACAAGGTTTATATGGCCAGCGCCGCACCGCCGGTGCGCTACCCCAACGTCTATGGCATCGATATGCCGACCAAAGACGAACTGGTGGCCTACAACCGCACCACCGAGCAAGTGCGCGACATCATCGGTTGCGATGCCCTGATCTACCAAGACGTGGACGCAA
This sequence comes from Macromonas sp., assembly GCA_048860285.1. Taxonomy (GTDB): domain Bacteria; phylum Pseudomonadota; class Gammaproteobacteria; order Burkholderiales; family Burkholderiaceae_C; genus Macromonas_A. The sequence goes on from JBLIZX010000181.1 coordinate 5,407, forward strand.
TGAAAAAAGCTGTTGGCTTGCTCAACCCGTGTTTGAGCGGTTTCGACGCATCTTGTTTTGACGGTGTGTACGTGACCGGCGACGTGACCGCCGACGACATTGCTCGCCTCAACGGCCAGCGCGTCGTGGTGGAAGAAGACGATGCCGATGCGTCGCGTCTGTCTTTGCCCAACTCGCGCGAGGCTTGAAGCATGGTTGCCGATCCCCAAGGGCAAGCCCTGCACCGTGAAACCCAAGCGGTACGCGTGGCCGTGGCACGCAGCCAGTACGGCGAAAACTCCGAAGCCCTGTACCTGACCAGCGGCTACATCCAGCCCGATGCGGCCACTTCGGCGCGCCGCTTTTCGGGTGAGGAGGAAGGCTACACCTACGGCCGTTCCAGCAACCCGACTGTCACCAGCTTCGAGCAACGGTTGGCCGCGTTGGAAGGGGCCGAGGCCTGTATCGCCACCGCGTCGGGCATGTCGGCCATCATGTTGATGTGCTTTAGCCTGCTCAAATCGGGCGACCACGTCATCATCTCGCAGTCGATGTTTGGTTCTACGCTCAAGCTCATCGGTTCTGAGTTTGCCCGCTTTGGCGTGGAAACCACCACCGTGCCCCAGACCGACTTGGCCGCGTGGCGCGCCGCCATTCGCCCCAATACCCGGTTGTTGTTCGCTGAAACCCCCACCAACCCGCTCACCGAGCTGTGCGACATTGCCGCATTGGCCGATTTGGCGCACAACGCCGGGGCCTTGTTGGCGGTAGACAACTGCTTTGCCTCGCCCGCGTTGCAGCAGCCCATGCGCTTCGGCGCAGACATCGTCATGCACTCCGGCACCAAATACCTCGATGGTCAGGGCCGCGTGTTGGCTGGTGCTTTGTGCGCCAGCGAAAAAACTGTGACCGAAAAATTCCTGCCGGTGCAAAAAAATTCTGGCATGGTGCTTTCGCCCTTCAACGCGTGGGTCGTGCTCAAAGGGCTGGAGACGCTGGACTTGCGCGTCAAAGCCCAAAGTGCGCTCACGTTGGAACTGGCACATTGGCTGGAAGCCCACCCGGCCGTGGCCCGTGTGTACTACCCGGGCTTGACCAGCCACCCGCAGCACGAATTGGCCATGCGCCAGATGTCTGGTTGCGGCGGAGCGGTGTTGTCGTTCGATGTCAAAGCCAGCGCCCCTGAACAAGCGCGTGCGCGTGCCTTTCATGTGCTGGACTCGTTGCAAGTGCTGTCGCTCTGCACCAACCTTGGTGATACCAAGACCCTGTGCGCGCACCCGGCCAGCACCTCGCACGGCAAATTGTCCGAAGCCCAACGTCAGGCCGCTGGCATCGGGCAAGGCTTGATCCGTGTGGCGGTCGGGTTGGAACACCCACAAGACGTACAAAATGATCTGGCCCGTGGCCTTAATACCTTGGAGACCGTATGACCCAACGCGTCCGCACCCGTTTTGCCCCATCGCCCACCGGGTTTATCCACTTGGGCAACATCCGCTCCGCCCTGTACCCGTGGGCTTTTGCCCGCGCCAATGGCGGCGACTTCATCTTGCGCATTGAAGACACCGACCAAGAACGCTCCACCCAAGCCGCTGTCGATGTGATCCTCGAAGGCATGGCATGGCTGGGCCTGACCCCCGACGAAGGCCCGTTCTACCAGATGCAGCGCATGGAGCGTTACAAGGAGGTGTTGCAACAACTCATCGCGGCGGGCCACGTTTACCCCTGCTACATGAGCATGGCCGAATTGGATGCCTTGCGTGAGCGCCAGATGGCTGCCAAACAAAAGCCACGCTACGATGGCACTTGGCGGCCCGAACCCGGCAAAGTATTGCCGCCTGTGCCTGAAGGCGTGCAGCCCGTGTTGCGCTTCAAAAACCCGCAAGGTGGCGTGGTAGCGTGGGACGACAAAGTCAAAGGCCACATCGAAATCAGCAACGATGAGCTGGATGATCTGGTGATTGCCCGTCCTGCCGCACCCGGCGAAAGCGTGGGTGTGCCCACCTACAACTTCTGTGTGGTGGTGGATGACCTCGACATGCGCATCACCCACGTGATCCGGGGTGACGACCACATCAACAACACCCCGCGCCAAATCAACATCTTCCGCGCCTTGGGCCAAGAGCCGCCGGTGTACGCCCACTTGCCCACCGTGCTCAACGAGCAGGGTGAAAAAATGAGCAAGCGCAACGGGGCCAAACCCGTCACCCAGTACCGCGATGAAGGCTACCTGCCCGAAGCGATGGTCAACTACTTGGCCCGCTTGGGCTGGAGCCACGGCGACGACGAAATCTTCAGCCGCCAGCAGTTCCTCGAATGGTTTGACCTCGACCACCTGGGCCGCAGCGCTGCCCAGTTCGACGAAGCCAAGCTGCGCTGGGTCAATGCGCAACACCTCAAGGCCATGTCGGACGATGCGTTGGCTCCACTGGTAGCGGCGCAACTGGCCCAACGCGGCATCACCGCCGATGCGCGCCTGCCCGCCATCTGTGCCCTGTT
>JBLIZX010000182.1:0-8911 GCA_048860285.1 Macromonas sp.
GTGGCCGCGGTGTTGGGGGTGATCAACACCATGGGCTCGGTAGGGCAACCGCCGGCGATTCTGGGCGGTATGATTGGTTCGGCGCTGGTGGGTACCTTTTTGGGTATTTTCTTGGCGTATGGTTTTGCCGAACCGCTGGCGGGCTTGCTGGAGCAAAAAGGCGAGGAAGCCAGCAAGGAGCTGCAATGCATCAAGACCACGCTGTTGGCCAGCATGCAAGGCTATGCGCCCATGACTGCGATTGAGTTTGGTCGCAAAGTGTTGTTTTCGACCGAGCGTCCCACCTTTGTCGAGCTGGAATCCTACGTCAAAACCAAAAAATAACCACCGTACCAACCGTACTGGCGCGCCATGAGCAGTCCTTCTTCTTCCGGCAAGCAACTGCAGCCGATCATCGTCAAGCGTGTCAAAAAATCGGGGCACGCGGCGCACGGAGGGGCTTGGAAGATTGCCTACGCCGACTTTGTGACGGCGATGATGGCGTTCTTTTTGCTGATGTGGTTGCTGGGCTCGACCGCCAAAGGCGATTTGCAAGGTATTTCGGAATATTTTTCTATGCCGCTCAAGGTGGCGTTGATGGGTGGTGACGGTACGGGCAACAGCGACAGCATTTTGCCGGGCGGCGGCAAGGATTTGAGCCGCAGTGTGGGTCAAGTGGATGGTGGTGACGCTGAACGCAGTATGAAAACGCTGGGCGCGCAGATCGCCCGTGCCGAGATGTTGCGCCAAGACAAACAGCGCATTGAAAACCTGAAAAAGAAAATTGAGGAAGTGATCAACACCAAGCCCAAGTTGGCCGAGTTCAAGAACCAAATCAAACTCGAAAAGGTGCAGGATGGCCTCAATATTCAGATTGTGGACGACCAGCAACGCCCGATGTTTGACAGTGGCCGCGCGCTGGTCAAGCCCTACATGCGCGATATTTTGGTGGAAATTGGTTTGGCGATGAAAGATGTGGAAAACCGCATTTCCTTGTCGGGCCACACCGATGCCACGCCCTACGCCAGCGGTGACCGCAACTACAGCAACTGGGAATTGTCTGCCGACCGCGCCAACGCTTCGCGCCGTGAGTTGGTGCAGGCAGGCTTGCCCGATGGCAAGCTGGCGCGCGTGGTGGGGCTGGCCTCCAGTGCCCCATTGCTGGCCGACAAACCTTTCGACCCCATCAACCGGCGCATCAGCATTTTGGTCATGACCAAAGAAGCGGAAGAGCGTATGCTCAAATCGTTTGAAGCGATTGAGGAAGCTGATACTGCCCCGGCCACCGAACCCACTGCCCAACCACCTGCGGCCAAGCCCGCATCACCCTGATCCCTGCCGTTGGGGGTTCTGCACCGCTGCTGGCCGAAGAACCGCCGTACACCTTACACTTGAACCCTCTCCCCACGGAGCTTCTTATGCCTGAATTAAAATTTTTGATCGTTGACGACTTCTCCACCATGCGCCGTATCGTGCGCAATTTGCTCAAAGAAATCGGTTATCCGGATGCGGATGAGGCCGAAGACGGTTCGGTTGCCTTGCACAAATTGCAAAATGGCAAGTTTGACATTGTGGTCAGCGATATCAACATGCCCAACATGAACGGCTTTGAATTGCTGACCAGCATCAAGTCGGACGAAACCCTCAAGCACATTCCCGTGTTGATGGTGACCGCTGAAGCGCGCAAGGAAGACATCATTGCCGCTGCACAGGGCGGTGCCGCCGGTTATATTGTCAAACCCTTTACCAAAGCCACCCTTGAAGAGAAGTTGAGCAACATTTTCAAGAAAATGGGTTGGTAGGAGACCGCTTATGAGCAGCGAGCCCGATACCCACGACAGTCTCAAGTCGACCGAGGTGTTTCAGCGCCTAGGGACGATCACGCGCCAGTTGCACGAATCGCTCAATGAGTTGGGCTACACCCCGGTGCTCAAAGATGCCGTCGATGAACTGCCCGACGCGCGCAGTCGCTTGCAGTACATTGCCCGTTTAACGGGTGAAGCCGCCGAAAAAGTGCTCAACCGCGTAGACGAAGCCAAATTGGAGCAGGAACGTGTGATTGAGCACACCGAGCAGTTGCTGCGCACCATACGCGGCGTGCCTGGTTTAAAGTGGGCGATGCCTGAATTGCTGGAGTGGACAGAAAAAATCCAACAGGATGCACGCCGTACCGATCAGCACCTGACCGACATCATGATGGCGCAGGATTTCCACGATTTGACGGGACAGGTCATCAAACGTGTGGTGAACTTGGCCGCAACGATTGAAGCCCAGTTGGTGCAGTTGTTGGTACAGGCTGCACCACAACCACCGGTGGTGGTGGTGCCGGCATCGGTGGAGGCGGTGGTGACGGAGATGTTGCCACCTTTGCCCAAAATTGCGTCTTCACACAGCCACGCGCCGGTGGGTACGCCTGAACATTCTGAACTGGCTGGGCCGGTGGTGGATCCTGAAGGACGCACCGATGTGGTCAGCAACCAGTCTGAAGTGGACGACCTGTTGGCCAGTCTGGGCTTTTGAGTCTCTGATTGGCCCCAAACGGGGCACCAGAAAAGTGATGAAGCCGGGTTTTCCCGGCTTTATTGCGCTTTAGCGGTGGGCCATGCCACCAGACAATGCGGTTCACCACTGGTAAACCGCACATGGACTCCTCTCAAGACCGCACCTTACCCGCCACCCCCCGGCGGTTGCAAAAGGCCAAAGAACAAGGCCAAGTGCCGCGTTCGCGCGATCTGACGCATTTGGTGGTGCTGGGTGGGGGCATGTTGACGCTGTCGTGGCTGGCGGTGTGGATGTTCGACCGCATGCGCGAAGGCCTGCGCCGCATGTTCTCGTTCGACGAGTCCATCATCAAGCACCCACAGGCGATGGGCGAAGCGTTGGTGAACATGAGCCACATGGCATTGCTGTCGTACCTGCCGCTGGGCGTGCTGGTGGCTTTTGCCGCGCTGGCAACGATGGTGGCTTCTGGAGCCTACGCTTACAGCACCGAGTCCCTGATGCCCAAGTTGTCCAAAATCAGCCCTTTGAGCGGTTTTGGGCGTTTGTTTTCGGCCCAGCAGATGGTGGAGGTACTCAAGCTCACCTTCATCATGCTGGTGATGGCGGTGATTGCGGGTTTGTTTGTACACAAGCACCTGTACGACTTTGCCAGCTTGATGTTGCGACCGTTGGAGGCCTCGTTGGAGCAGTTGCGCGAGTGGCTGGCCTCGGGCGTGAAGTCGATGCTGGCGGTGGTGTTTGTGGTGACGCTGATCGATGTGCCGTTGCAACGCTTTTTGCACCAACGCCGCCTGCGCATGTCGCTGCAAGAGGTCAAGGACGAGAACAAGGAAAGCGAAGGCAACCCCGAGATCAAGGGTCGCCAGCGCCAGCGCCAGCGTGAAATGTCGCAGGGCAACAGCGTCAAACGCGTGCCCGAGGCCGATTTGGTGGTGATGAACCCCACCCACTATGCGGTGGCTTTGAAGTACGACGATTCCATGCCCGCACCGCAGGTGATTGCCAAAGGTGCGGACATGATTGCTTTGCGCATCCGCGACATGGCCCAAGAACACAAGGTGCCGGTGTTGCAGTCGCCCATGTTGGCGCGTGCGTTGTACGCCCACACCGAAATTGACCAGCAAATCCCGACCCAGCTGTTCACCGCTGTGGCGCAAGTGCTGGCCTATGTGTACCAGTTGCGTGCCGCCTTGCGCGGCGAAGGCCCCATGCCGGGCCAGCCACCTGTGCCCGATGTGCCGGTGGAGCTGGACCCGCACCATGGCCGTGAAACGGCTCCCGCCGCCACCGTGGTTTGATGTTTATGCCGAGTGTGACCATGAACCCCCAATTGCAAAAAATCCAGCTTTGGCTGCAACGCAACGGTGCCCAAGCCAGTGGCTTGGCGGCCCCGTTGTTGGTGATGCTGGTGCTGTCGATGATGGTGCTGCCGCTGCCCGCTTGGGTGTTGGACGTGTTTTTCACCTTCAACATTGGTTTGGCGCTGATGGTGATGATGGTGGCGGCGTACATGAAGCGTGCGCTCGACTTTGCCGCTTTTCCTACGGTGTTGCTGTTGACCACGCTGTTGCGCTTGTCGCTCAACGTGGCTTCCACGCGGGTGGTGTTGGTGGAAGGGCACAGCGGCCCCGGCGCTGCCGGTGCGGTGATCGAGGCGTTTGGCACCTTTCTGATTGGCGGCAACTTTGCCGTAGGTCTGATCGTGTTTTTGATTCTGGTGGTGATCAACTTTGTCGTCATTACCAAGGGTGCGGAGCGCATTGCCGAAGTGGGCGCACGCTTCACGCTGGACGCGATGCCTGGCAAACAAATGGCGATCGATGCCGACATGAACGCGGGGTTGATTGACCAAGCCGAAGCGAAACGCCGCCGCGCCGAAGTGGGCGACGAGGCCGACTTATTTGGTTCGATGGACGGTGCTTCCAAATTTGTGCGTGGCGATGCCATTGCCGGTCTCTTGATTTTGGTCATCAACATCGTCGGCGGTTTTGCCATCGGTGTGTTCCAACACAGCTTGTCGGTGGGCGAAGCCGCCAGCAGCTACATCACGCTTGCGGTGGGCGATGCGCTGGTGGCACAAATTCCGGGTTTGCTGATTTCGGTGGCTTCGGCGATGGTGGTGTCGCGTGTGGGCAAGGAAGAAGAACTGGGCGCACAGATTGTGGGCCAGATGTTTGAATCGCCCAAGGTGCTGGGCGTGACGGCAGGCGTGCTGTTCTTGCTGGGCGTGGTGCCGGGTATGCCGCACTGGGTCTTCTTGAGCTTTGCGGCCATTTTTGGCGGGCTGGCCTATTGGCAAGCGCGCGAGCAAGCCAAACCCAAGGTGTCGGAAGCCGAAGCGCAAGCCGCTGCTGCCGCCGCCGCTGCGCCGCCCGAAGGGGGCGAAGCCAGCTGGGACGACTTGCAGCCCGTGGACTTGCTGGGGCTGGAGCTGGGCTACCGCCTGATTACGCTGGTGGACAAGACCCGTCAGGGCGATTTGCTGACCCGCATCAAGGGTGTGCGCAAGAAGTTTGCGCAGGAAGTGGGCTTTTTGCCCCCAGCGGTGCATGTGCGCGACAACTTGGAGCTGCGCCCGAGCAACTACCGTATCACCCTGCGCGGCGTGGTGGTGGGCGAGGGCGAGGTGTTCCCGGGCCAACACTTGGCCATCAACCCCGGTCATATCAAGACCCCGCTGATTGGCACCGCCACCACCGACCCCGCTTTTGGTTTACCCGCACAGTGGATTGACGAGCGCCAAAAAGAAACCGCACAAATGGCCGGTTATACCGTTGTTGATTCAGAGACCGTACTGGCCACACATTTGTCACACTTGATGCAAGTCCACGCGGCCAAATTGCTGTCTCGTACCGAGACCCAAGAGCTGGTGGAACATGTGGCCAAGCTGGCTCCCAAATTGATTGAAGAAGTCGTCCCCAAAATGGTGTCCATCGGTGTGTTCCAGAAAGTGTTGCAGCTTCTGCTCGACGAAGCTGTGAACATCCGCGACATCCGCACCATCATCGAGGCACTGGCCGAGCATGCTGGTCAGACGCAAGACCCGGTGGAGCTGGCACGCCGTGTGCGCCAAGCACTGGCCCCGTCCATCGTGCAGCAGATTTACGGCCCGGTCAACGAGCTGGAAGTCATTGCCATCGAACCTGGCTTGGAGCGCTTGCTCACGCAAGCCCTCAGCGGTGGCCCGATGGCGGCACTCGACCCCGGTGTGGCCGACATGCTCACCAAATCGGCCGCTGCTGTGGCCAACAAACAAGAGGAAGCGGGTGTGCCAGCGTGCTTGTTGGTACCCGATGCCATCCGCTCCGCCATGGCCCGCTTGCTGCGCCGCGCTGCGCCACGCTTGCAAGTGCTGGCCCACAGTGAAATCCCAGAAACCCACCTGATCCGCATTGGCCCGATCCTTGGAGAACCCGCATGAACGTTCAACGCTTTTTAGCCCCCACCTCGCGGGAGGCCATGAACAAAGTCAAGGCATCGTTGGGCGATGCCGCTGTGATCCTGTCCACCCGCACCACCGAAGACGGTTTTGAGGTGCTGGCCATGACCGAAGACGGTCTGCGCGCCTTGCCTGGCATGACCGACAGCACCCCACCGCCCGCACGTACCGTTGCGGCCCAGCCAGCGGCTCCCAGCCGCCTGCAACAGCGTGCGGCCGACCAGCTGCCCGCACAGATGGCGTTTTCGGCCAGCAGCAGTGTGGCGCAAGACACCGAAACCTTGGCCATGAGCACGCTCTCGTTCCAAGACTATGTGCGCGAACGCATGCTGGCCAAACGCCGCGACATGCTGCAAGGCGAGGCCGCTGACCAAGCGCCGCGTGCCACGGTGCAACGTGCCGCTGCACCCCAGCCGTCTGCGCCGATGGCCGCAGCACCGTACCATGCGCCTGCTTTTGACACGTTGCCCGAGCGCACCAACTCCGTTGGCCGCAGTGCGGCGGCGGTACCTGCTATGCCTATGGGCAGTGACGACATTGTGTTGCCATTTGGGCCTGGTGCCGAAATGGGTGGCCGCAGCAGCGGTGCTCCGGTTGCGCCCCGCACCACCAAAGCACAGCCGCAACCGGCCAGTGCCACCCCCGCAGCGGCCATGACCGCCAACGAAGCACGGTTGGCCAGCGAACTCAGCGGTCTCAAGAGTTTGATTGAGGAGCGCTTCAACACCATGTCGTGGTTGGGGGACGCACGTCAGAACCCGCTGCAAGCCAACTTGATGCTCAAGTTTTTGCGTGCTGGTTATTCGCCCACCGTGGCGCGTGCTGTGATGGAACGCATGCCGACCGACCGTACCCCCGCTGAGACTTTCCGTTGGGTGCAAGAAGTGCTGGCCCGCAACCTCAAAACCCCCAGTGACAACACCGCACTGTGCGACGAAGGCGGCGTATTCGCGCTGATCGGGGCCACTGGCGTGGGCAAAACCACCACCGCCGCCAAGTTGGCTGCCCAGTGTGTCAAGGCTTACGGTGCCAACAGCGTGGGCCTGATCACGTTGGACAGCTACCGTGTGGCTGGTTACGAACAATTGCGCGCCTATGGCCGCATGTTGGGGGTGGTGTCGCACCTGGCGCACGACCGTGCGGCGTTGCAAGACTTGCTCAGCCTGCTGGCCAACAAGCGCATGGTCATCATCGACACCGCAGGTTTGGGGCAGCGCGACCCGCGCATCCAAGACATGCTGGAAGTGCTGGAAACCCCCAAAATCCGCAAAATGTTGGTGCTCAACGCTGGCAGCCACGGTGACACGCTCGACGACGTGCTGACCGCTTACAAAGACACCCAGTTGTATGGCGTGATTTTGTCCAAGTTGGACGAAGCCGCCAAACTGGGCCCGGCGTTGGATGCGTTGATTCGCCACCAAACCGTGTTGCGTGGTGTGACCACGGGCCAGCGCGTGCCTGAAGATTGGCAACGTGCCGATGCCACCGCACTGGTGCGCATGTCGATGGGCAACAGCGGCAAGTCCGCGCACGACCCGCACAACGCCGAGTTGGGCTACTTCTTTGCACAACCGACGCACGCACCGGTCAAGCTGGACAACTGGCATGTTTGAACCCAATTTTGACCAAGCCCACGGTTTGCAGGCTTTGGTGCCAGTGCCACCCACCCGTGTGCTGCCAGTGGTGGCCAGTGAGGAAGGTACGCTCTCGTTGGAGCTGCTGTGGACGCTGGAGCGCGAATTGCAAGCCCAAGGCCACACCTTGGTGGTGGTAGACGGCTTGCGTGGCTTGCAGCCACAAGATGCCCAACAAGGCCACCAGCGCGTGTTGCAACGCTGGCTGGCCGGTGTGCCGCAGGGTGTGGTGGTGTTGTTGCATGCACCTTTGCACCCGTTGGCGGTGTTGCTGGCCGACAGCGAGGCCTCGCCACTGGTGCCTATGGCGTTGGATCCCAAGGGTGTGGTACAGGCTTACAACGCGGTGAAAGTGTTGGTGCAGGCCGCAGGTTTGCTGCCGGTGGTGTTACCGCGTGTCAATGCCGGCCCACCCGCCACCACGGCCACCGCTTTGCAAGCGGCACAGCAATCGTTGCTGCGTTGTTGCCACCAGTCTTTGCGTGTGTTGCCCTATGTGTGGCCACTGGAGTACCATGAACGCACCGTGCTGGAGCGCAGGCCCCGGCAAGAAGCGTGTGTGTTGCGGGTGCTCGACAGTGCATTGCCGCTGCCGGTGGCCGCCGAAGTGGTTGAATCCGCAGCCGATGCGGGCGTTGTGGTGTCCACCACCGCCCAATCCGGACACTCCGTTTGCAGATAGAGTCAAAATACCGTGTTGTCCACCGCTACGGAGTTGCCGAAGATGTACACCGCCAAAGGCACACTTGACCGAAATGCCCAGTTGCGCAAGTACGCCCCGCTTGTACACAAACTGGCGCACCACATGATGGTCAAATTGCCCGCCAGTGTGGAAGTGAACGATTTGATTCAGGTGGGCATGATGGGCCTAAGCGAAGCCTTGTCGCGTTTTGAGCCATCGCAGGGCGTGCAGTTTGAAACTTTTGCCAGTCAGCGCATCCGTGGAGCCATGTTGGATGAGTTGCGTGAAGGCGATTGGATGTCGCGCGGCTTGCGTAAGCAGCAAAAAGATATAGAACGCGCCGTGCAACGGTTGGAGCAACGTTTGCAGCGCGCCCCGCGCGAGTCGGAAATTGCCGCTGAATTGGAGCTGCCGCTTACCGAATACCAAGAGCTGCTGGGCCGTGTGCGTGGCACGCAACTGGTTTATTTGGAAGATTTGGCTGGCCCATCCGACAGCGAAGACCACTTTCTAGACCGTTACATGCCGGGCGGTACCGATGCCGACCCCGAAGTGCTGTTGGGCGACCAACGCATGCGCGAGGCGTTGGTAGAAGCCATCGAAAAACTGCCGGAACGTGAGCAGTACGTGATGAGCATGTACTACGAGCACGACATGAACTTGAAAGAGATTGCC
>JBLIZX010000183.1:0-12484 GCA_048860285.1 Macromonas sp.
AAAATGCGCCACCTCGCGGAAAATCCAAGGCCGCCCTTGCGCGGCACGGCCTATCATGATGGCATCACAGCCCGTGGCTTGCAGCACGGCTCGGGCCTGTTCGGGCGTGTTGATGTCGCCATTGGCCACCACCGGAATGCCTACGCTGGCCTTGATGGCGGCCACGGTGTGGTGCTCGGCCTGGCCTTTGTAGCCTTGCTCGCGGGTGCGACCATGCACGGTCAGCATCTGCACGCCCGCGCTTTCGGCGGCGCGCGCCAGCACGGGGGCATTCTGGTGCGCCTGGCACCAGCCGGTGCGCATTTTCAGGGTCACGGGCACGCCGTGCGGCTGGCAAGCGGCCACCACGGCTTCAATGATCTGCAACGCCAGCGTTTCGTCCTGCATCAACGCAGAACCGGCCCACTTGTTGCACCCCTTTTTGGCCGGGCAGCCCATGTTGATGTCGATGATCTGCGCACCCCGGTCGATGTTGTAGCGGGCGGCATCGGCCATCATGTCGGCGGCGGTGCCCGCAATTTGCACTGCAATCGGGCCGGGCTCGCCGGTGTGGTTGGCGCGGCGCGAAGTTTTGAGGCTGTCGCGCAAATCGGGGCGCGACGTGACCATTTAGCTCACCGCGTACCCCGCGCCCAGCTGCTTGCACAGGCGGCGGAAGGGTCGGTCGGTCACACCCGCCATCGGGGCCACAAACAAGGCATTGGGCAGGGTGTAGGGGCCTAAACGCATGAAGAATGAACGGGCCAGCGGATGCGAGCGAAAATGGTGCAGGTTGCTGAAAAAGGAGGCTGGATTTTAGCCGCTGCCGCCTGCGGGCGGTGCCGATATACTGCCCGCGCATGGAAGCATGGTTGGGATCGTTGCTCAACGCCTTGAGTTTGCCCGAGGTGGGCCTGAGCACGCTGTTTGTGGTGGCACTGGTGTCGGCCACGCTGTTGCCCTTGGGATCGGAACCGGCCCTGTTCGGGCTGGTCAAGCTCAACCCGGACTTGCTGTGGCCCGCTGTGGTGGTGGCCACGGTGGGCAACACGCTGGGCGGGGCCATCAGTTGGGGCATGGGCTACGGCGCACACCAAGCTTGGAACCACGCCCACCCCCAACACGGTGCGGAGGGCTGGGCTTTGCGCTGGCTGCGCCGCTTTGGCCCCAAAGCCTGCCTGCTGAGTTGGCTGCCCGTGGTGGGCGACCCGCTGTGTGCGGTGGCAGGCTGGCTACGGCTGGCGTTTTGGCCTTGCGTGGCCTACATGGCCATCGGCAAAGCCTTGCGCTACGTGGCCATGACCAGCGGATTGTTGTGGCTGTTCTCCGGCGCGGGTTGATGCACCGTTCAGTGCAGCGGTAAGCCAAACGTCACAATCAACCGCTGACGCAGCGTGCGCCAACCAGCCACAGCCTCAGACCAAGGGTGCTCCAACACCACATCTTCCAATTGGCGCGCGAACACCGAATCGGCCTCGTAGCCCAACGTCAACAGCACGGTTTTGAGGCTGTGTACCAGACGGCGCAGACCCGACACATCCTGTGCGGCACAGGCCGCATCGCCTTGCTGCACATCCAGCACAAACTGCGCCACCGACGAGGTACGAAACGCCCAATACAGCTCGCTGTCGCCATCAAAGTAGGTGGCAACAGCGGCTTGCTCGTGGGCGGGCAAGCCGTTGTAGGTCATGGCTTACTCGCTGGCGGGGGTGTTGTTGTCGGGGGCGGCAGCGGCTTTGGCCGGACGACCTGGCTTGCCCGCTTTGGCACCTTTGCCCTTGGCGCGCGCGTTGGCGGCACGCTTGGCCACCGATGCAGCTTTGTTGGCGGCCATCGCAGCACGGCCCGCTTGCAACGCTTCTTGCAACGGCTTGAGCGCCTGTTCAATCAGCGGTGGCAATTCGTTCACCAACTTGGGCTTGTGTACCACCGTCATGCCGTGCAAAGCATGGTTGTACGGGGCGCGTTGCTCCATGTCGAGTGCCGTGAGGATGATCAGCTTGCAATTGCCAAACAGCGAGTGGCGGCGCAAGCCCGTCACCAAGCTGGCCCCGTCAATACCGGGCAGCAGAATGTCCACAATGATCAGGTCGGGCTGCAAGTGGCCAAACGACACCAAGCCGCTGATGCCGTCTTGGGCAATTTGCAAATCCACGTCTTTAAAGCGTTGCTTGACCAGCGTGCTGACCAAGTTTTGCATGTGGGCCGAATCTTCAATCAGCAAGATGCGCGGCACGTGCAACACGGGACGGCGACGGCCCACGCTGCGCACTTCGGCATCGGGGTGCATGGCGGCAATGCCCGTTACGCCCGAGCGGCTGCCTTGAATCCAGCGTTCCAGCGAATCGCGGGTAATCCGACGGTGACCACCGGGGGTTTTCCAAGCTTGCAAATCACCGCGGTCCACCATCAACTGCACCGAACGCACGGCCATGCCCAAAATCTTGGCCACTTCAAGCGTGGTGTAGTAACTGGTGGCGGACATGTCGGCGGCTTGCAGAGCGTTGGGATCCAGAGAGTAATGAATGTCGGTCAAATGGCGCATTTGGCATCCTTCGTAAAAAGTGTGCCAATACTACCACCTGATGCGGTCTTATGCAGCAAACACTGAATCAAATCGGGCACTTTTTTTATATTTTGGGACGCAGTTTCAGCGTGCAGCCAACAGCTGAGCCCACCCTTGCAAACCCAGCCGACGCACGGTGTGCAGGTTGCGCTCCACAATGTCTTCAGCACTGTCCCCCGAGGCGACAGCACGGTCAATGCTGTCTTCGCGCAGCAGGTGCAAGGTGGGGTACGGAGCACGGTTGGTCAGGTTGTCGGGGTCGTGCAGGTCGGTGTCTTCAAACTGAAACGCGGGGTGAAATGGGGCCACTTGCACAATGCCCTCCAACTCGTGTTCTTCCAGCACCTCGTCCACCACGTTCAAAAAATCGTTGAAGACCAAGAAGTCCGGGAACAGCGTGGGATGGATGAGCAAGGTGGTATCAATTTGCTCGGCAGGGGTATCGCGCAGCAATGCAAGTTCGCGGTCCAAATCGTCCAAAAACGCATCAATGTGGCGCGCACGGCTGACCACCAACCGGACTTGGTTTTTAACGTACACCGACTTGGCAAACGGGCACAGGTTGAGGCCAATCACGGCCTCCTCGATCCAGCGGCGTGTATCGGCCAAAATTTGTTCGTCGGAGGGCGTGGCAGTGGAAGCAAGGTCAGACATGAGGTGAACGCAAAAAAGGGGAACCAACAAACAACCATGCCGCCGCCCTTGGGCCAACCTGTGGCACGGGGTGCGGCGGCATACCGGCAACCATCGGCCATGTGTGGCGACCGCAACAGCCACCACACACGGCCTGCGGCTGGTTACTTGAGCGACTTGAAGCGCACGCGCTTCGGACGCGAACCTTCTTCGCCCAAACGCTTCTTCTTGTCGGCTTCGTACTCGCTGAAGTTACCGTCGAAGAACTTCCACTGCGAATCGCCTTCATAAGCAAGGATGTGGGTGCAGATACGGTCGAGGAACCAGCGGTCGTGCGAGATCACCATCGCGCTGCCCGCAAATTCGAGCAACGCTTCTTCCAGTGCGCGCAGGGTTTCCACATCAAGGTCGTTCGATGGTTCGTCCAGCATCAGGACGTTGCCGCCCTTGGCCAAAGTTTTGGCCAAGTGCAAACGGCCGCGCTCCCCCCCCGAGAGGTTGCCCACCAATTTTTGTTGATCGTTGCCCTTGAAGTTGAAGCGGCCAATGTAGGCACGGCTGGGCATAACGAATTTGCCCACCACGATGTTGTCCAGCCCACCCGACACGTCTTGCCACACTGTTTTGCTGCCGTCCAGACTTTCGCGGCTTTGATCCACAAACGCCAACTTGGCGGTTTGACCAATCACCACCTCGCCACTGTCCGGGGTTTCCACACCTTGGATCATGCGGAACAGCGTCGATTTACCAGCACCGTTGGGACCAATGATGCCCACAATGGCCCCCGGCGGCACCGAGAAGCTCAGGTTGTCGATCAACACGCGGTCGCCAAACGATTTGCTGACATTCTTGAATTCGATGACTTGGTTGCCCAAGCGGTCGGCCACCGGAATGAAGATTTCGTTGGTTTCGTTGCGCTTTTGGTAATCCACATCGCTCAACTCTTCAAAGCGGGCCAGACGCGCCTTGCTCTTGGCCTGACGGCCCTTGGCATTGGAGCGCACCCACTTCAGCTCTTCCTTCATGGCCTTGGTGCGGGCATCTTCGGACTTTTGTTCTGTCTCAAGACGGCGTTCTTTTTGGTCCAGCCAATCGGAGTAATTGCCCTTGTACGGAATGCCGTGGCCACGGTCAAGTTCCAAAATCCACTCGGCGGCGTTGTCGAGGAAGTAGCGGTCGTGGGTGATGGCCACCACGGTGCCAGGGAAACGGCTCAGGAACTGCTCCAGCCAGTTCACGCTTTCAGCGTCCAAGTGGTTGGTCGGTTCATCGAGCAACAACATATCGGGCTTGGACAACAGCAGGCGGCACAGCGCCACGCGGCGTTTTTCACCGCCCGAGAGGTTTTTGATCAGCGCGTCCCACGGCGGCAGGTTGAGCGCGTCGGCGGCCAATTCGAGTTGCAGGTCGGCGTTTTCAGAACCGGACGCGGCGATGATGGCTTCGAGTTCGGCCTGTTCGGCGGCCAAAGCGTCAAAGTCGGCATCGGGTTCGGCGTAAGCGGCATAAACCTCTTCCAAACGGGCTTTGGCCTTGAGCGCACCACCAATGCCCTCTTCCACCGCTTGGCGCACCGTTTGTTCGGGGTCAATTTGCGGCTCTTGTGGCAGATAGCCAATTTGGATGCCGGGCATGGCGATGGCTTCGCCTTCAATTTCTTTGTCGATACCGGCCATGATTTTGAGCAGCGTCGATTTGCCCGAGCCGTTCAAGCCCAGCACGCCAATTTTGGCACCGGGAAAGAAGCTGATGGACACGTCCTTCAAGATCTGCCGCTTGGGCGGCACGGTCTTGGTGACACGGTTCATGGAAAAAACGTATTGGGCCATACAGGTATTTGAATTCGTGAAAGCCGTGGATTGCGGCACAACGTGCAAACGGCGAAGCCTACATTATCCATTTATGCGACAATGGACAAGTGCGCACTTGCAGTCGGTGCCACACCAGCACTTTGCTGGGGCAGTCGTTCAACACCCTGTTGGTATCGGTTGCCCAACTTCAGCTTCACATCTGCCCCCCTGACTGGCCAGCCATTGCACCTTTAGGCAATGCTGGATTGGCCGATGTCCCCCGCGCACTGGACGTGCGCCCGCCCTAACATGACTTTTGAAGAACTCCACCTCGCCCCGGCTATTCTGGAGGCCGTGCGTGAGCAAGGCTACGAACATCCCACCCCCATTCAAGTAGAAGCCATTCCGGCGGTGCTGGCTGGGCACGACCTGCTGGCTGGCGCACAAACCGGCACCGGCAAAACCGCGGCGTTCACGCTGCCGATGCTGCACCGCCTGCAAGCCAACACCCCTGAAGCCGTCAAAGGCAAGGCCCGCCCAGTGCGCGCTTTGGTGCTGGCTCCCACACGCGAGTTGGCCGCCCAAGTGGAGGAATCGGTCAAAACCTATGGCAAAAACCTGGAACTGACCTCCGCCGTGATTTTTGGCGGCGTGGGCATGAACCCGCAAATCAACGCCCTCAAACGTGGCGTGGACATTCTGGTGGCAACACCAGGGCGTTTGCTGGATTTGAACGAGCAAGGCTTCCTCAACCTGTCGCAGGTTGAAATTTTGGTGCTGGACGAAGCCGACCGCATGTTGGACATGGGCTTCATCCACGACGTGAAGAAGGTGCTCAAGTTGATGCCCAAACACAAGCAAAGCTTGCTGTTTTCGGCCACCTTCAGCGATGAAATCCGCGAACTGGCCAATGGCTTGCTCAACGACCCGAAGAGCATCCAAGTTACGCCCCCCAACACCACCGTGCAGCGCATCAGCCAGACCATCCACCCGGTGGGCCGAGGCAAGAAAAAGGCGTTGCTGGCCCACATCATCAACCAGCACAACTGGAGCCAAGTGCTGGTGTTCACACGCACCAAATTTGGTGCCAACAATGTGGCCGAATTCCTGAACAAGCACAACATCAGCGCCATGGCGTTGCACGGCAACAAGAGCCAAAGCGCACGCACCCAAGCGTTGGACGGCTTCAAGACCGGCGAAATCCGGGCGCTGGTGGCCACCGACATTGCCGCGCGTGGCATCGACATCGACGACCTGCCGCACGTGGTGAACTACGACATTCCCAATGTCTGCGAAGACTACGTCCACCGCATTGGCCGCACAGGCCGCGCGGGCGCGCAGGGCGAAGCCGTCAGCCTGGTCAGCTTGGACGAAGAAGGCTTCATGATGGCGATTGAGAAGTTCACCAAGCAACAAATTCCGGTGCAAATCTTCCAAGAATTCATGCCGGAACCCGGTGAGCAAGCCGAGCCGATTGCAATGGGCCGCCAAACCATTTGGGGCGGTGCGGGCAAGCCGCCGAGCCGCGACGTGATGCAGGCCGCCGCCAAGGCCGCCCGCAGCGAGATGATGGAACGCGTGCGCGAGAAAAAAGCCGCCAACCCGAACGCAGCACCACGCCGCCAGCCCCACCGCAACAACGATGGCCCGCGCACCGACCAAGGCGACGACACTGGCATGGCACCGCGTGGCCAAGGTCAACGCCGCCAGAACCCCAACGGCCCACGCAACAACGCCGCCGGTGGCAACGCGGGCAACAACCGCACACGCCAAAACAACGGCCCGCGTGCCGATGGCCGCCCAGCCCAGCCACGTGGCGAAGGCCGTAGCGACTTCCGTACCGAAGGCCGCAGCAACGAAGGCCGCCGCAGTGGTGGTGGCGGCAACAACGCCCCACGCCAACCCGACCCGCTGCGCACCGGCATTGACGCATTGGGCGAACGTGGCCCACGCCACCGTGGCCGTGGTGGCCGTCCGGGCGGCGGTGGTCAGGGCAAACCTGCTGGCGGTGGCGGTATCGACCCGCTGCGCACCAGCTTTGGCCGCATTAAATAACGTCTGGGCGGTCTGTCATGCGATTCCTGCACACCATGTTACGCGTGGGCAACCTGCAACGCTCCATCACCTTTTACACGCAAGTGCTGGGCATGCAACTGCTGCGCACCTCCGAGAACCCGGAATACCGCTACTCGCTGGCGTTTCTGGGTTTTGAAGGCGGCAACCCAGCCCAAGCCGAGCTCGAGCTGACCTACAACTGGGACGTGGACAGCTACGAGCTGGGCACCGCCTACGGCCACATCGCACTGGGCGTGCCCGATGCCTACGCCGCGTGCGAGGCCATCCGCGCTGCGGGCGGCAACGTTACGCGCGAGGCGGGCCCGGTCAAGGGCGGCACCACGGTGATTGCGTTCGTGACCGACCCGGACGGCTACAAGATCGAGCTGATCCAGCGCGCCGACGACCACGCGCACGGACAAGGCCTGCGCTGAAGCACCACCGGCACAGCGTTACGGCGCGGTGCTGGTGCTGCCCGAAGGAGCGGCGGTCTTGACCGCCGCTTTGTTGTTGTTGGACGGGTGCTGGAAGTACACCGGGTACAACTTTTGCACCAACGGGCCATTGAAGTCCCACGTCACACACTGGCCCAAATGCATGGGTGGCTGATTGGCGCTGGCAGTGCCGGACAACCCGCCCGGCAAGGCCTGGAACGCCGCCGTGGCCACGTTGAACAGCAGCTCGCGCACATGGGCACAGCCTTGCACGCCGCCCAAGTGCTGCTCAATGGCCTTGCGCCAGCCCGGCCCCAGCGTGCTGCCTACCATGTGGTGCAGCGGTGGCAAAGCCTGCTGGCAGTTGCCGTGCGGCACGTCGTTCATGGACGCGGCAATGTCGCGCACCACCATCTGGGTGTCGATGGTGACACGCAACTGAATACCGTGGATAGGCTCGCCCGCCTGCCAGACACGTTCGTAGGGCAGTTCCAGCGGATGCGTTTTGCTGTCGTGCAACTCGGCTTCAATGTCCCACAGGCCATCATCGCGCCGGTAGGCCTGGAACGTGATGCGTCGGGTGTGGATCTGGTGACGCGGTTGCGCGGGCGGCAGTGGCATGGCGGCCCCTTCCCGGTTTAGGCCCGGGCGGCAGCGTCAAACGCCACCTGACCCGCCACCAGCGTGGCACGCACCAACACAGGCAGCTCGTGGCCCTCGAACGGGGTGTGCTTGCCCTGGCTGCGCAGGCTGGCCTGCGTCACGCGCCAGTGCTGGCTGGGGTTGATGACGCACACATCGGCCACACCACCTTCCACCAAACGGCCCACGCTGGCTTGCAACGTGCCCAAACTGCGGCCCAACACCTGCGCTGGGCCTTGCGTGAGCACCGCCAAGGTGCGTTGCAGCGGCACGCCATCTTGCTCAGCCCACTTCCAAGCCAAGCCCAGCAGCAGCTCCACGGCGGTGGCTCCGGGTTCGGCCTCGGCAAACGGCAGTTGCTTGGCATCGGCATCCACCGGGTTGTGGTCGGACACCAGCGCGTCGATGGTGCCATCGGCCAGTGCGGCGCGCAAGGCATCGCGGTCGCGTTGCTGGCGCACCGGCGGCTGCAAGCGCAGACGGCTGTCGAAGAAGCCGATGTCGGTATCGGTCAGGTGCAGGTTGTGCACGCTCACATCGCACGTCACGGGCAAGCCTTCGGCCTTGGCCTGTTGCACCAGCTCCAGCCCAGCCGCACTGCTGATGCGACACAGGTGCAGGTGTACGGTTTCGCCACCGGTTTTGCACACACCGCGCAACAGTTCGAGGATGGTGTGCAGCGCAATCACCTCCGCCGCAGCCGGAATGCCACTCAGGCCCAAACGCGAGGCCAGCGCCCCACTGGCCGCCACGCCCTTGCCGAGCCAGAAGTCTTGCGGGCGCAGCCACACGCTGTAACCAAAGGTGGCCGCGTACTGCAACGCACGTTGCAACACCTGGGTGTTGACAATCGGCACCTCGGCTTGCGTGAAACCGACGCAACCGGCCTCGGTGAGTTGCACCATCTCGGTGAGCACTTCACCCTTCAGGCCACGGGTCAGTGCCCCCAACGGGAACACCCGGGCTTGGTGCAGCTTTTCGGCGCGAAATTTGAGCATGTCCACCAGACCGGGCTCGTCCAACACCGGCTCGGTGTCGGGCGGGCACACCAAACTGGTGACACCACCGGCCACAGCGGCGCGCATTTCGCTTTCCAGCATGCCGGTGTGTTCCTGGCCTGGCTCGCGCAGGCGCATAGACAAATCCACCAGCCCTGGTGCCACGATGCAGCCGCTGGCATCGATGGTGCGGTAGGGCGTGAAGTCGGCGGGCACCTTGCCAATGCCGATGATGCGCCCAGCGGCAATCGCCACATCGGCCACACGGTCGGTTTGGGTGGCGGGATCGATCACGCGGCCATTTTGAATCAGGATTTTCATGGTGTCGTTCCTCACGCTTCGTTGCCAGCCACAATGCCCAACACCGCCATGCGCACGGCAATGCCGAACGTCACCTGCGGCAGCACCACACTTTGCTGGCCATCCACCACGTGCGAGTCGATTTCGACCCCACGGTTGACGGGGCCGGGGTGCATCACAATCGCGTCGGGCTTGGCCCAGCGCAACCGCTCGGGCGTGAGGCCAAAGCTCTTGAAATACTCTTGGCTCGATGGCAGCAACGCACCGCTCATGCGTTCGTTTTGCAGGCGCAGGGTGATGACCACGTCGGCATCCTTGATGCCTTCTTCCAGCGTATGGCACACACGCACACCCATCTGGGCAAAATCGCTGGGCACCAAAGTGCGCGGGCCGACCACGCGCACATCGGGGCAACCCAAGGTGGTCAAGGCATGGATGTCGGAACGCGCCACGCGCGAATGCAGCACGTCGCCCACAATGGCCACCGACAGGTTGGTGAAGTCCTTTTTGTAGTGGCGGATGGTGTACATGTCCAGCAGCCCCTGCGTGGGGTGGGCGTGGCGGCCATCGCCCGCATTAACCACGTGGACGTGGGGTGCCACATGTTGCGAAATCAGGTACGGCGCGCCCGATTCGCTGTGACGCACCACAAAAATGTCCGCCGCCATCGCACTCAGGTTGGCGATGGTGTCCAGCAGCGATTCGCCCTTGGTGTGGAACTGCGCGCAATGTCGAGCGTATACACGTCGGCACTCAAGCGCGTGGCGGCAATGTCGAACGTGGTGCGGGTGCGGGTACTGTTTTCAAAGAACAGGTTGAACACGCTTTTGCCCCGCAGCAGCGGCACTTTCTTGACCTCGCGGTCGCCAATGCTGACGAAGTTGGCCGCGGTGTCCAAAATCTGCGTCAAGATGGCGCGCGGCAACCCTTCGGTGGACAGCAGGTGAATCAACTCACCGTTCTTATTCAGTTGGGGATTTTTCATCGGGAAGCTCCAGAAGCCTGAACTTGGGCGCTTTGCTCTTGCACCACAAAGCGGAAGGTGCCGTCGTCGGCCTGTGCCAGTTCGAACGACTGGCGCGGCCCCAATGGCAAACGGCCCGCCGCAAAGTCGGCGCTCATGGGCAACTCGCGCCCACCACGGTCCACCAGCACCGCCAAGCGCACGCTGGCCGGACGGCCATAGTCGAACAGCTCGTTGATGACGGCGCGCAAGGTGCGCCCGGTGTAGAGCACGTCGTCGATGATGAGCACGTGCGCGCCATTCACGTCAAACGGCAGCCGGGTTTGCTGGGCGCTGGCGCTCAAGCCGCGCTGGCCATAATCGTCGCGGTGCATGGCGGCGGAGATCACGCCCGACTCGCCGGGCAAACCCAATTCGCGCTGCAAACGCGCGGCCAGCCAAGCCCCGCCCGAGGTCACACCCACCAGCCGCAACGGCACACCCGCTGCCGCCAGCAGGGCCTTCACGCCACGCAGCAACTCGGCGTAGAGTGCTTCGGCATCCAATTGCAATTGACTCAAGGCAAACTCCTTAAAAACTGTTCCAGGATGATGCAGGCCGAAGCGGCATCGGCATCTTTGGCCCCAAAGGAATGGGCTTCGGTGGTGCTGTAACGCTCGTCCACCTCGTGCACCGGCAGGTTGAAACGCCCGCGCAACTGGCGCGCAAATTTGAGCGCACGGGCGGTATTGTCGTGCGCGGCACCGTCGGGATGGTAGGGCACACCCACCACCAGCGCGTTGGGTTGCCATTCGTGGATGCGGGCCGCAATCTGCACAAAGCGCGCATCGCCTTCGGCCTTGATGGTGGCTTGTGGCGACGCGGTGCGGCTGATGGTGTTGCCGCTGGCCACGCCGGTGCGCTTGAGGCCGTAGTCGAAGGCCAGAAAGGTCTGTGCGCTCATGCGTGCCCCGCCTCGGCGGTCAGCATCCAGGCCTGCACGCCCAACAAGGCCAGCGCCTTGTCGTAACGCTGCTCGACCGGGGTGTTGAAGATCACCGCCGGATCGGCAGCCACGGTCAGCCAGCTGTTTTCGGCCAATTCCACCTCCAGCTGGCCCTCGCCCCACGACGAATACCCCAGCGAAACAAACACGTTCTGCGGCCCTGCGCCGGAGGATATGGCCTCCAGCACATCGCGCGAGGTGGTCATTTCCAGCACACCGCCTTCAATGTGCAAGGTAGACGCATACGCCGATGGCAGTGGCACGGTGTCCAGTTGCAACGTGGCCACGGTTTTTTTGCGCGAACGGCGTTTTTTGGGCGCAGGCTCGGCCTCCGCGGCAGGGGCTTCGGTCGGTTCGGGAAAGCTGTCACCGCGCTCCATGCGCTCGGCGGTGCGCAAGCCGTGCAAAGCATCGTGCAGGGCCTTGGCCACCTCGGGCGGGGTGTGGTCGTGCCCGACCGGAAGCACCGCGCCCATGGTTTCGTGCAGCACAAAACCGCGCTCGGTTTGCAGCGGGCCACCGTGGAACACGGGCATGCCCCGCACATCGGCGCGGCGCAGCGGCAGATCCAGCTTGTCGAACAGGTCTTCGAGCTTGATGTCGCTGGGTTGGTGGACGATCAGCCCCAGCGCACCGCGCGGGCTGTGCTCGCACACGTACACCACACTTTTGCCAAAAAATTCATCGTTCAGACCGGGCATGGCGATCAAGAAGTGGTGGGTCAAGTTGAAGGAGGCGGGATCTGAACTCATGGCGCGGATTTTACGTGGCTGGCTATGCCCACGCTGCAAGACAATACCGCACGAAAGAAGAACATCTGTATCGAACAAAATCACATCACCCAACAGACACCCCCATGCAAATCGCCACCTGGAACATCAACTCGCTCAATGTGCGCCTGCCGCAGGTGCTGGACTGGCTGGCCGACAACCCAGTCGATGTGCTGGCCCTGCAAGAACTCAAGCTCACCGACGACAAGTTTCCGCACATGGAACTGCAGGCGGCTGGCTACGAATGCGTGGTGTTCGGGCAAAAGACCTACAACGGCGTGGCCATCCTGAGCCGCTACCCTGTGCGCGACGTGGTGAAGAACATTCCTGGGTTTGACGACGAGCAGGCCCGGGTGATTGCCGCCACG
>JBLIZX010000184.1:0-2401 GCA_048860285.1 Macromonas sp.
CCGCAACACACCGCCGTTGTATTTGGACGTGACCCAAGGCACCTGTGGTGTGGTGACGGCCCCCGGCCTGACACCGGAGCAACTGCTGATGCTGTTCAAGGCCCCGGTGCTGCCACGCTCGGTGCTGGAAAAACACCAAGATCGGCTCATCCAACAACTGGGCACGCTGCCCATGCCGCCGGTGCTACCGCAGGTGCGCACGGTGCGCAATGTGGCCCCCAGTGCCCACCTGCACTTGCGTCGGGTGCCCGCCGCCGCGGTGGCCGTGCAGGGGTGGTTGCAGGCCGATTTGCGCTTTGATTATGTGGGCTTGCGTGGCTGGTGGCTTGACCAGTCCGCCAGTGTGGTGTTGCAACAAGACGGTCAGCGTATTCGGCTGGAACGCGATCTGGCCGCTGAACAGCGGTTCATTGATGCTTTGGTGCAGTTGGGTTTGCAATACGATGCCGAGGGGCACTTTGGGATTTCGGGCACGCACAGCCAGCAGCCGTGGCTGCACTGGATGTCGCAAGGTTACGCCCCGCTGCTGGCCACCGGTTGCCACATCACGTGGGATCCCGAATTGAACGATTGGCTCACGCCCGCCGATGGTGTGGTGGCACAGTTGCAACCCCAAGGTGACGAGACAGAAGCCACCTCGCCGTGGTTTGATTTGTCGCTGGGCATCGACATCAACGGTGTGCGCCACAACATCCTGCCGTGGTTGCCCGAACTGATTGCCACCTTGGGCGATGCGCCGCTGGACCCCGACACCGGCGAGGCGGTGTTGCCGCCGTGGCTGTACCTGCGCCGCCCCGACGACAGCGGTTTTGTGCAAGTGCCCACCGCCGCCCTGCGCCCGTGGCTGGCCGCTTTGCTGGAGCTGGTCAACCAGCAGCACAACTTTGACGCGGAGCACCTGCGCTTGTCGCGCTGGGATGCACTGCGTACCCAAGCCGCCATCGGCCAGGGTGTGGTGTGGGACGGTGCCCAGCAACTGCGCAGCATGATGGAGCAACTGCAAGGCCGCAGCGCCTTGCCGGTGGTGCCCTTGCCCGCCGGATTGCACGCCGAATTGCGCCCCTACCAGCACCACGGCCTCAATTGGTTGCAGTTCCTGCGCACGCACGGGCTGGGCGGCATCTTGGCCGACGACATGGGCCTGGGCAAGACCCTGCAAACGCTGGCCCACATCCTGCTGGAAAAGGAAGCGGGCCGCCTAAGTACCCCGGCGCTGGTGATTGCCCCCGTCAGCTTGATGGGCAACTGGCGGCGTGAAGCGGCACGCTTTTGCCCCGATTTGCGCTGCCTGGTGCTGCACGGCCAAGACCGCCACGAGGCCGCTGCCAGTATGGCTGAACACGATTTGGTGATTGCGCCGTACTCCTTGCTGGCGCGCGACCGTGACCGCTGGTTAGGCCAGCAGTGGCACTTGGTGGTGCTGGACGAAGCGCAAAACATCAAGAACGCCAACACCCAGGCCGCACAGGTGGTGGCCGAGCTGCCAGCCCGGCACCGGCTCTGCCTGTCGGGCACCCCGATGGAAAACCACTTGGGTGAAATTTGGAGCTTGTTCCACTTTCTGATGCCCGGTTTTCTGGGCAGCCACAAGCGGTTTACCGAGCTGTTCCGCAACCCGGTGGAAAAACACGGCAACAGCGAACGCCTGGCCCAACTGCGCGCGCGCATCACGCCCTTTATGCTGCGGCGTACCAAGGCGCTGGTGGCACACGAGCTGCCCCCCAAGATCGAAACTCTGATGCGTGTCGAGCTGGATGGCGCACAGGCCGATCTGTACGAAACCATCCGCTTGGGCATGGAAAAAACCGTGCGCGACGCGCTACAAAGCCAAGGGTTGGCCAAATCGCAGATCACCATTCTGGATGCGCTGCTCAAGCTGCGCCAAGTGTGCTGCGATCCGCGTTTGCTCAAGCTGGACGCTGCGCGCCAAGTTCATACCTCGGCCAAGCTGGAGCAGCTGATGGAGCTGTTGCCCGAGATGTTGGAGGAGGGGCGGCGCATCCTGCTGTTCTCGCAGTTCACCAGCATGCTTACGCTCATTGAGGCCGAGCTGAAAAAGCGCAAGATCCCGTGGGTCAAGCTCACCGGGCAGAGCCAGAAGCGCGACGAGATCATCACCCGCTTTACCAGCGGCGAGGTGCCGCTGTTCCTCATCAGCCTCAAAGCCGGTGGCGTGGGCCTGAACTTGCCGCAGGCCGACACCGTGATCCACTACGACCCGTGGTGGAACCCCGCCGTGGAAAACCAGGCCACCGACCGCGCCCACCGCATTGGGCAGACCCAAAGCGTGTGGGTGGTCAAACTGGTGACGCAGGGCACGATTGAAGAGCGCATTGTGGACTTGCAAGCCCGCAAGGCTGCGCTGGCCGAGAACATGTACAGCGGTGCCGCCACCCGCACC
>JBLIZX010000185.1:0-2410 GCA_048860285.1 Macromonas sp.
GCGTCCGCCTGTTCGATCAGCGCAGCGGCACGCTCGATGGCGGCGGTGGGGTCAACGTCGATGGTGTGGTGGGACATGCGAACTCCTGTGTGTGGGCCACGCCATTGTCGGCCCAAAGTGCTGTCCACAGCAGGGACATGGCCCCAGCGGTGTGCGCCACGGCGATCGGCACCGACACGGTATGGTGAAGCCCATGGTGGCCCCCCCAAAAAAATGGGGTACCCCGTCAATTTTTGGACGAGCGTCGCCATACACAAAGGCAGGGGCCTGTCGCTCATGCGGTGTGGCCAGCCTGCCCGGTTTGGACAGTGCGGTCAGACCCGCATGGCCAGTGGGCGGCTACAACCCATCCGCGACGCGGTGACGATGGGCCTCGACACGACCCCATCGAACCAAATTTTGCGTATCTGCAAAAAATTTTGCGTCCAACCCAGTTTTTGACCAATTGGTACGGTTTGCAAAGCTATACAAAGAAGCTGGGGCATGTCGCTGCAGCGCAACTTTTTTAATCAGATAAATTTATGACCCATACATTATTGAATGCCAGTGGCTTGTTTCTCACCCCTGCCCCGGTGCGCCACACCCGAGACGAAGCGCAAGCCGAAATGGGCGTGACCTTCGACCAAATCGAGCACGCTGCGCGCCGGTGCGCTGCCGACAACGGCCCGCCCCCCACACCAGCCGTGTTGGGTGCCACGCTGCACGCGAGCTACTTCCAGCGGCTGCTGTACCAGGACGCACACGCTTTTGAGAATGCTTGTGTTGTTTTCCTGCCCGATGCGCTGGCACACCACGCACCGGCCCTGGCCCATGCCACTGATGGTGGCACCTGCACGGAGTGGAACGTGTCGGAGACGGTCTGCACCGCCTACTGGTGTCGCCACCTGGGAGGTAAGTCGTTGTCGGGCCGTGCGACCGACGCGTCCCTGCCATTGCAATTTTGGGTCGAGCTCAATGAGGAACAGACCGTGTTCCTGCCCCACACCCAGGAAGGGCCCAGCTTGCTGCACACGCTGTTTGTGACCCGTGACGAGGTCTGGGTCGCGGCCCAGTGGTTGCACGTCGGCGACCTCGTGCGATTCAGCAATGCCATTTGGCGGGCCCGCAACATCACCGCACACACATTGCAGCACATCGGAGGCTGCCCGCAACAGGGCGATACCACCTGGATGCAGGGCATCTGCCCGGTGCAACTTCGCCAGACGGTGGACCGACCTGCGCAGAGGGTCAACGTGCTGGGTTGCCGCTTGCACCACGTGTACACCGTGTGAGGCCCCGTGCTGCCACACCCTGGCGATCTGCGCCGGGGTGAGGTGCACGGCCCTGCCCTATCCACTGCCCCCTGCATACAATGCCATTCAAGGTGCCACCACCATGCCCATCCCGCCACCGCCACGCACCTACACCTGTCCGGCCTGCCACTGGAGCCAGACCGTCCACCCTCGCAGCGATGTGCTGTTACGGGGTGTCGACCATTTCGATGTCTGTCCGCGCTGTGGCCACCAGCCGCTGCAAACCCGACGGGCCAGCACGGCCCCACTTCCAGGCGCTTGGGCCAAGCTGGCAAACCAGCTCATGCGGCTGATGCGCTGAAAGCCCCACCGTGCGTACCGACACCGACATCCAACACGACCTCGACCACAGCGCCGACGAGCTGCGCCGGCTGCGGCTGCGCCACATGCAACTGGCCGCACTGGCCCTGCTGGTGGCGGCGGGCGCTTTGCTGGCCATCTCACACGCGCTGCGCGCACAACACCCGGCCTGGGGCTACGTCGCCGCCTTTGCCGAAGCCGCCATGGTCGGGGCCATCGCGGACTGGTTCGCCGTGGTCGCGCTGTTCAAGCACCCCATGGGCCTGCCGATTTGGCACACCGCCATCATCCCCCAGCGCAAGGACGACATCGGCCGCAACCTGGGCGCTTTCGTCGAGAACCACTTCATCACCGAGGCCGCCATTGGCCACAAGATACGACAAGCCAACCCCGCCGCGCGGATTGGGGCCTGGCTGACGAACCCCGCACACGCGGCCACCCTGAGCCGTTCAGCCGCCGTGGCCACCCGGCAACTGGTCGAGGCGCTGGACCACGCGCAGTTGCGCGACAGCGTGCGCACTCTGGCCAGCCAACGGCTGGAAACGCTGGACTTGTTGGGTGCGGCGGGTCAGCTGGTGGACAGCCTCATGCACAGTGGCAAACACCAAGAGCTGCTCGATGCCTTGCTGGAGGGGGCGGCCACCTACCTGGGGGATGCCGAGAAGCTGCCTGCCATCAGCCAGTTCTTGACCGACAGCCTGGGCATCGAGAACAGCGTGCTCAAAATGGCGGTCAACGCCTACGCACCGCGCTCGGTTGCGGCGCTGGGCCAGACCATCGATGCCGTCAGGCGCGACCCTGAACACCGTTTCCGGCGC
>JBLIZX010000186.1:0-3030 GCA_048860285.1 Macromonas sp.
TGCGGACATGGAACTTGCACGCTGGGCTTGGGCGCTGCTGGGGGCTCTGGTGGGTGGCATGGCGCTGAATTTGATGCCCTGCGTGTTTCCAGTGTTGGCGATCAAGGTACTGGCGTTTGCACGCCAGGGCGAGGATCACCGTCTGCACCGGCTGGCGGGGCTGGCGTACAGCGCGGGAGTGGTGCTGTCGTTTGTGCTGCTGGGTGGGGTGTTGCTGGGCTTGCGCGCGGCGGGGGAGCAGCTGGGGTGGGGTTTTCAGTTGCAACAGCCGGTGGTGGTGGCCACGCTGGTGGTGCTGTTCACGCTGATTGGGTTGAATCTGGCGGGGTTGTTTGAGGTGGGGCATGTGTTGCCCAGCGCGGTGGCGGGGTTGCAATTGCGCCATCCGGTGGCGGATGCGTGGTTGACCGGGGTGCTGGCAGTGGCGGTGGCATCGCCGTGTACGGCACCGTTCATGGGTGCGTCGCTGGGGCTGGCGATTGCGCTGCCCACTGGGCAAGCGTTGGCGCTGTTTGCGGCGGTGGGACTGGGGATGGCATTGCCATATTTAGTGGCGAGTTGGGTGCCTGCGGTAGCACGCCTGTTGCCGCGCCCAGGGGTGTGGATGGAGACGTTCAAGCAGTTGATGGCGTTTCCGATGTTTGCCACGGTGGTATGGCTGCTGTGGGTGCTGGGGCAACAGACGGGCATTGACGGTGCCGCTGCGCTGCTGATGTTGTTGGTGGTGTTAGCACTGTTGCTGTGGGCGCTGGGCCATGAACACGGGGCGACGCGCTGGGTGTTGTCGGGCTTGTCGGTGGTAGGGCTGGTGTGGTTGGGCACGGTGCTGGGGCCGCTGGTGACGCAACTGGCACCGCACCCCACGGTACTGGCCACAGAAGATGCAGCGGCCAGCGACAGCTCAGACGGCTGGCGCGAGTGGCATCCGCAACGGCAGGCGGCACTGTTGGGCCAGGGGCGTGCGGTGTTCGTGGACTTTACCGCCGCGTGGTGTGTGACTTGCCAATACAACAAGCGTCATGCGCTGGCAGATCCAGCGGTGTTAGAAGCGGCCAAAGCGGGCAACGTGGCTTTGCTGCGGGCGGACTGGACGCGGCGTGACCCGGCGGTGACGCAGGCGTTGCAGCAATTGGGGCGCAACGGGGTGCCAGTGTACGCACTGTTCCGGCCTGGGCAAACGCCCACAGTGTTGTCGGAGATTTTGAGCGTGGACGAGGTACTGCGGGTACTGGCACCCCGCTGATACGTGGATGACCTGGGCCATGCGGGGATGGGGGCTGCACCAGACGGGATAATCAAGGGGTTTTGCACCCTCCCCTAGACCGACGGACTGCCCCCATGAGCTTTGCCCCTTTACAGAACGACACTTTTTTGCGCGCCTGCCTGCGTCAGGCCACCGATTACACCCCGGTGTGGTTGATGCGTCAGGCGGGGCGCTACCTGCCCGAGTACCGCGCCACGCGGGCGCAAGCGGGCAGCTTCATGGGGCTGGCCACGAATGTGGACTACGCCACCGAGGTGACGTTGCAGCCGCTGGAGCGTTACGCGCTGGATGCGGCTATTCTGTTCAGCGACATTTTGACGGTGCCCGATGCGATGGGGCTGGGCCTGAGTTTTGCGTTGGGCGAAGGCACCAAGTTTGAACGCACGGTGCGCACCGAAGCCGACGTGGCCGCGCTGGCCGTGCCGGACATGGACAAGCTGCGCTATGTGTTTGACGCGGTGACTTCGATCCGCAAGGCACTCAACGGGCGCGTGCCGTTGATTGGTTTTTCGGGCAGCCCGTGGACGCTGGCGTGCTACATGGTGGAGGGTGGTGGCAGTTCGGACTACCGGCAGGTCAAGACCCTGATGTACCAGCGCCCAGACTTGATGCACCGCGTGCTGGAGGTCAATGCCGATGCGGTGGCGCTGTACCTGCGCACCCAGATTGAGGCCGGGGCACAGGCGGTGATGGTGTTTGACAGCTGGGGCGGCGTGTTGGCCGATGGCAACTTCCAACAATTCAGTTTGGCGTACACGCAGCGCGTGCTGAGCCAGTTGCCGCGCGAGCACAACGGGCAGGTGATTCCGCGCATTGTGTTCACCAAGGGCGGCGGGCTGTGGCTGGACGACATGGCTACGCTGGATTGCAACGTGCTGGGGCTGGACTGGACGGTGAATTTGGCCAAGGCGCGGGCGCAGGTGGGTGGCAGCGTAGGCGGGGCGGGCAAAGCGTTGCAGGGCAACTTGGATCCGAATGTGCTGTTTGCCAACCCGACACAGGTCGCCACTGAAGCGCGCCGGGTGTTGGACAGTTTTGGCACGCCGCACACCGACCGCAGCACGACCGGCCCGACCCACATCTTCAATTTGGGGCATGGCATCAACCAGCACACGCCGCCGGAAAGCGTACAGGTGCTGGTGGACACGGTACATGACCACTCGCGCCAGCTGCGTCAGGCGGCCAGCGCCAGCACCGCGTCTTAACACACTGCGACACACCAGCGGCCCATGAACTTTGCGGTGGAAGTGGTGGTGACCACGCCCAGCCACGCCGGGCTGGGTGCGACGCTGAGTTACCACAGCGCGGCGGCACTGCCACCCGGTAGCGTGGTGCGCGTGCCGCTGGGCCGACGTGAAGTGCCGGGTGTGGTGTGGGCGTGTGTGCCCACCACTGCAATAGGAGAAGCGGGGGCAGGATCGGCGATTGGTACAACCGAGAACACTCAGGCATCCCACCGGGCCACCAAAGCGGTATTGGCTACGCTGGAGCAACTGCCGCCGCTGAACGACCGCTGGTGCCAGTTGGTGGCGTTCACGGCACGTTACTACCAACGGTCGCTGGGCGAGGTGGCACTGGCCGCCCTGCCCCCACAGTTGCGCGAACTGGATGCGGCGCAGTTGCAGCGCAAGCTCAAAAAGTTGGAGCGTGAAACCGCCGTCCAGCGGGATCAAGCCCCCACACCGCAGCCGCCGCCCGAGCTGACCACCGAACAGGCCGCCGCCTTGGCTGCGCTGGAGCACACACAACGGCCTGTGTTGCTGTTC
>JBLIZX010000187.1:0-2945 GCA_048860285.1 Macromonas sp.
GCTGCGGATGCGTGGTGAGAGTTTGACCGTGGGAATGCCGCCGTCGGCTGCGCCTTCCAGTCCCAGCACCGCGCGTCCGTTGTGGATGTGCAGCACCAGCACTTGGCCGAGGTAGATGAGGTGCGGGTTGCGGATGTGCGCCAGGTTCATGCCCCACAGCTCGGGCCAGCGCCAAGGTTGTTGCAAAAACAGGCTGGAGATGTGCCACAGGGTGTCGCCGGGGCGCACAGTGTAGCGGTCGGGGGCGTTGGGGGCCAGTTCGCTGATGGGCACACCCGCTTGTGCGGCTTGTTGGGTGCGGGTGGCGGTGTCGCGCTGTGTGGGGGTGATGGGGTAGTCGCGCCAAGTTTGCGCGTGGCCCACGCTGGCCAGCCCGATGCCGCCAGCAAGCAACAACCCGCCCCAGCAATGTGCCGCAGAGAGGGAGAGGCGCTGGCGCAGCCAGACAGACGTGTTCAGGGGCATGGCAAAGGCGTAAAAAAAAGGCAGCAGACCCGCCGACAACGGGCACCCGCCACCGGGGTATGGCGTTGGTCACAATGATAGCCCCAGCCCGCAGCGGGCCAAAAATCAGGACAATATCGCCCCATGACCACCGATACCCCGAAGACCCCCGACCCCGCCGTCCCGCTGTTGCCTATTCTGCATTACCCCGACCCGCGCTTGCACACCGTCGCCCAGCCCGTGGCGCAGGTGGACGACACCATCCGCACCATGATCCAGCGCATGCTGGCCACCATGTACGATGCCAATGGCATTGGGTTGGCGGCCACGCAGGTGGATTTTCACCAGCGTTTGGTGGTGATCGACGTGAGCGAAGAGCACAACCAACCGCTGGTGCTTATCAATCCGGAAGTGGAGTGGGCCAGCGACATCAAGCGCAAAGGCGAAGAGGGCTGCTTGTCGGTACCCGGTATTTACGATGGCGTGGAGCGGTCGTTGGCTGTGAAGGTGCGTGCTTTGGATGAGCACGGTCAGAGCCGCCTGATCGAGGCCGAAGGCCTGCTGGCGGTGTGCATCCAGCATGAGATGGACCACCTCAACGGCAAGGTGTTTGTGCAGTACCTCTCGCAACTCAAGCGCGATCGCATCAAGGCCAAGCTGCTCAAGGCTGAGCGCGATGCGCGCCGCCATTGAGGGGGCACGGATGAAAGCTGTTTTTGCCGGTACGCCGGAATTTGCCGCGGTGGCGTTGCAGGCGCTGCTGGATGCGGGCATCGAGGTGCCGCTGGTGCTGACGCAGCCCGACCGCCCCGCTGGGCGTGGCATGAAGTTGCAAGCCTCGCCGGTCAAGCAACTGGCGCTGCAACACGGGATGGCGGTAGCGCAGCCGCACAGCCTGCGTCTGGATGGCAAGTACCCCGACGAAGCCGCTGCCGCGCAAGCCGCATTGCAGGCCACGGGGGCGGATGTGATGGTGGTGGCCGCTTATGGTCTTATCTTGCCGCAGTGGGTGCTGGACTGGCCTCGGCTGGGGTGCCTCAACATCCACGCCTCGCTGTTGCCGCGCTGGCGCGGTGCCGCGCCCATTCACCGTGCCATTGAGGCGGGCGATGCCGACACCGGCATCACCATCATGCAGATGGACGCGGGTTTGGACACGGGCGACATGCTGCTGCTGGAGCACCTGCCCATTGCCGACACCGACACCACCGCCACGCTGCACGACCGGCTGGCGGCGCTGGGCGGGCGCATGGTGGTACAAGCACTGCAACGTCTGGGCAGCGGTGCCGCGCTGACCCGCACACCGCAGCCCGCGCAGGGCGTGACCTACGCCCACAAGATCGACAAGGCCGAAGCGGCGCTGGACTGGACGCAACCCGCTGCCGTGCTGGCGCGCCGGGTGCGTGCGTTCAACCCGTTTCCGGGCGCGGCCACGCAAGCTGGGGCCGAGACCATCAAGGTCTGGGCCGCCCATGTGTGGCCTGATACCGAAGGCGAAGCATCTGCCAGCACCACCGCACCCGTTGGCACCGTGCTGGCCGCCGATGCGCAAGGCGTGTGCGTGCAGACCGGCTCCGGCCAGCTCTGCCTGAACGAGTTGCAGCGCGCTGGTGGCAAACGCTTGCCGGTGGCCGACTTTTTGCGCGGTACACCATTGCCGCCCGGCACCATGCTGGGTTGATCCACACCGGCCCGCATAGAATTTGCGGGCCTTTTTATTTCCTTAACGAGCAGGATGCGCTTTGTCTGACCGTCTGGCGGTGTTGCCGCAATATGTACTGCCCAAACGGGCCTTGACCCAGTTTGCCGGGGCGCTGGCCCGCCGTTCGCTGGGCGACTTTACCCAGTACAAAATCCGCCGCTTCGTGGCACGTTATGGGGTGGACATGAGCGAGGCCGCCGAGCCCGACCTTACGCGCTACCTCTCGTTCAACGACTTCTTTACCCGCGCGCTCAAGCCGGGTGTGCGCCCGCTGGCGCAAGCCGACTTTGTGTGCCCGGTGGATGGTCGCATCAGCCAGTTGGGGGCGATTGACGGTGAGCGGCTGTTGCAGGCCAAGGGGCATGTGTATTCCACCACCGCGTTGCTGGGCGGGGATGCTGCGGAGGCCGCACGCTACCGCGATGGCAGCTTTGCCACCATCTACCTCAGTCCGCGCGATTACCACCGCATCCACATGCCCTGTGCGGGGCGCTTGCGCAGCATGGTCTATGTACCGGGCGACTTGTTCTCGGTCAACCCCACCACCGCGCGCGGCGTGCCGGGGCTGTTTGCCCGCAATGAGCGTGTGGTGTGCCTGTTCGATGGCGCGCACGGCCCGTTTGCGCTGGTGTTGGTCGGGGCCACCATCGTAGGCAGTATGGCGACGGTGTGGCATGGGGTGGTCAACCCGCCGCGCGCGCGCCACATCCGCCGCTGGGACTACACCGCGCAGCAGCCCCCCATCGAGTTGCAAGCGGGCGATGAAATGGGCCGCTTTTTGCTGGGTTCCACCGTGGTG
>JBLIZX010000188.1:0-6906 GCA_048860285.1 Macromonas sp.
ATCAAGGCCGAGGTGGTGGGGCAGGATGAGCGCGAATCTGGCCTGCGCGCTATTTTGAACTTTGGCCATACCTTCGGTCACGCCATTGAGGCTGGTTTGGGTTACGGTGCATGGCTGCATGGTGAGGCCGTGGGCTGTGGCATGGTGATGGCCGCCACGCTGTCGCAGCGTTTGGGCTTGTTATCGTTGGAGCAAGTGGCACAACTCAAGAAGTTGGTTGAGGCCGCTGGCTTGCCCAGCCGCGCCCCTGTGTTGGATACGGTACGCAACGCCGAACGCTACCTTGAGCTGATGCGTGTGGACAAGAAAGCCGAGGCGGGCGAAATCAAATTCGTGCTGGTCAATGGCCAAGGGCAGGCGCAAGTGTGTGGCGCGCCCGATGCGTTGGTGGCTGAGGTGATTGAGGCTTGCTGTGCCGCCTGAGACCGCACCATCGGTGGCTTCGCGGCACTTGGTGCCAGAGCGGGCTGCTGCGCTGGTGGTGGCGGTGGGGATTGTGGGGGCGTTGCACGTTGGCAAGTTGCCGCCGGCTATTCCGGTGCTCAAGGACGCGCTGGGCGTGACGCTGGTGCAGGCGGGCTTCCTGCTGGCGCTGGTGCAAATGGCGGGCATGTTGTTGGGGGCTCCCGTCGGCATGTTGGCCGACCGCTTGGGGCCGCGCCGTGTGATGTTGTGGGGGTTGGGCTTGTTGGCATTGGCCAGTGGCTTGGGGGCCTTGGTGGTCAGTGTGGAGATGCTGTTGCTGACCCGTGCTCTGGAAGGACTGGGGTTTTTATTGACGGTGTTGCCCGCCCCGGGGCTGTTGCGCCGCCTGCTGCATGAACCTCAAGTGTTGAGCCGGGCATTGGGTTTTTGGGGCTCCTACATGTCGATTGGCGCGGGTACTGCGTTGTTGATCGGGCCGTTGGCGTATGTGGCGTTGGGCTGGCGCATCAGTTGGGCGGTGTTGGCGCTGCTGGTGATGGTGTTTGCGGTGCTGCTGTGGCGGCATGTGCCCGCGGATGGGGTACAACCCGGTGCGCCGTCGCAATCCATGTGGCAGCGTTTGCACCTGACGTTGACTTCGCGTGCTCCGTGGCTGGTGGCACTGGGATTTTTGATGTATTCCGGTCAATGGCTGGCGGTGGTGGGTTTTTTGCCTACGGTGTACACGCAAGCCGGTTGGTCGCCTGCGGTGGTGGGGGTGTTGAGCGCCGGTGCGGCAGGTATCAACCTGGTGGGCAACATTGCGGCGGGCCGGTTGCTGTCGCACGGTATGCCGCCAGGTGTGTTGCTGGCCGTTGGCTATTTGACGATGGCGCTGGGCGCGGTCGTGACTTTCAGCCCCGAAGCCGGGCCGCTGTGGCAGTACGTGGCGGTGTTGTTGTTCTCGGCGGTGGGCGGGTTGGTGCCCGGCACGTTGTTCGGGTTGGCGGTGCGGTTGGCACCCAGCGCGCACACGGTGTCCACCACGGTGGGATGGATGCAGCAAGGTTCGTCGCTGGGGCAATTTTTTGGGCCACCGCTGGTGGCGTGGTTGGCCGTGCAGGCCGGTGGTTGGCACCACACTTGGTGGGTGACGGGCGCGTGCTCGCTGTGTGGCATGGCGTTGGCGGTGTTGCTGCAACGCCAAGTCCAGCGCATGGCTGGCGCGGCTTGAGCGTGCAGTAAGGAGAGCCACATGGCGCGTTTGCCCCGTTTGACGGTGACTGGTCTGCCGCACCATGTGGTGTTGCGCGGCAACAACCAGCAGCCCATTTTTGTGGACGATCACGACCGTCAGACGTGGCTGGCACTGTTGGCCGAATACGCCCCGCGTGAGCAGGTGCATGTCCACGCGTATGTGTTGATGGACAACCACGTCCATTTGTTGCTCACGCCGCAGCAAGAGGGTGGTTTGTCGCGGTTGATGCAGTCGTTGGGCCGCACTTATGTGCGCCGTTTCAACCAGCGGCACCAGCGCAGTGGCACGTTGTGGGAAGGGCGCTACCGTTGCACGGTGTTGGATCCAGAGCATTTTTTGTTGCCCTGCATGGTGTACATCGACCTCAATCCGGTGCGTGCGGGTTGGGTGCTGGCACCACGAGCGTACCTGTGGTCCAGCCACGCGCACTACATTGGGTTGCGCCACGACAAATGGCTCACGCCACATCCGGTGTTGTGGACACTGGGCAACACCCCGTTTGCCCGCGAGGCCGCCTACGCACAGGCCGTGGAACGCGGCATCGACAGCGAACAACTGCGCGCGTTGACCGATGCCGCTTTGAAAGGCTGGGCACTGGGCGATACCGCGTTTCTGGCGCGGTTGGGTTTGCGTACCCCCCGACGGCTGCAAAAGGCCCGCCCTGGCCGTCCGCGTGTGGCACCACCACCCACTTGAGTTGACCACGTGTAGGCCAGGCGAAGCCGTCTGTGGGGCCGTGGTCAGACAAAATAATCCGTCCCCAATTTATGACAAGCGTATGAACTAAACTTTAAATATGGGTTATGACCCCATTTATTTCACTTGGCATTCGTCTTGCTATGCCTTATGCTGTTCGCATTGATTTATCTGTCTGAGGAGTTTGGCGTGACACTGTCCACCGAAATCGCCGCGTTGCAACAGCAAGGTCTGTACAACGCTGCCCAAGAACACGATGCCTGTGGCGTGGGCTTTGTGGCCCACATCAAGGGTGCCAAGAGCCACGCCATTGTGGGCCAGGCGCTCAAGATCCTGGAAAACCTCGACCACCGGGGTGCTGTGGGTGCCGATCCGCTGATGGGCGACGGTGCGGGCTTGTTGATCCAGATTCCAGACCAGTTGTACCGCGAAGAGATGGCCAAGCAGGGCGTAGCCCTGCCACCCGCTGGCGAGTACGGTGTGGGTTTTGTGTTCCTGCCCAAAGAGCACGCCTCGCGCTTGGCTTGCGAACAAGAGATGGAACGTGCCATCAAGGCCGAAGGTCAGGTGTTGCTGGGCTGGCGCGATGTGCCAGTGAACCGCGACATGCCGATGAGCCCGGCGGTGCGCGAAAAAGAACCCATCATGCGCCAAGTCTTTATTGGCCGTGGCAGCGACATCATTGTGCAAGATGCGCTGGAACGCAAGCTGTACGTCATCCGCAAGACCGCCAGCGCCAACATTCAGGCGCTCAAGCTGACGCACAGCAACGAGTACTACATCCCCAGCATGAGCAGCCGTACCGTGGTGTACAAGGGTTTGCTGCTGGCCGACCAAGTGGGCACCTACTACCTCGACCTGCAAGACCCGCGTTGCGTGTCGGCGCTGGGTCTGGTACACCAACGTTTCTCCACCAACACCTTCCCCGAGTGGCCGCTGGCCCACCCGTACCGCTACGTGGCGCACAACGGCGAGATCAACACCGTCAAGGGCAACTACAACTGGATGAAAGCGCGCGAAGGCGTGATGTCTTCGCCCGTGCTGGGTGAAGACCTGAGCAAGCTGTACCCGATCAGCTTCGCCGGTCAGT
The DNA here is from genome assembly GCA_048860285.1 of Macromonas sp. GTDB lineage: Bacteria > Pseudomonadota > Gammaproteobacteria > Burkholderiales > Burkholderiaceae_C > Macromonas_A. The sequence goes on from JBLIZX010000188.1 coordinate 3,450, forward strand.
CCGACACCGCAACCTTCGACAACTGCCTGGAACTGCTGACGATGGCGGGCTACCCCATCAGCCAGGCCGTGATGATGATGATCCCCGAGCCGTGGGAGCAGCACACCACGATGGACGAGCGCCGCAAGGCTTTCTACGAGTACCACGCCGCCATGCTGGAGCCGTGGGACGGCCCGGCTTCCGTGGTGTTCACCGATGGCCGCCAGATTGGTGCCACGCTGGACCGCAACGGCTTGCGTCCAGCGCGTTACTGCATCACCGACGACGATTTCGTCATCATGGGTTCCGAAGCTGGCGTGCTGCCGGTGCCCGACAGCAAGATCGTGCGCAAATGGCGCTTGCAACCGGGCAAAATGTTCCTGATCGACTTGGAACAAGGCCGCATGATCGACGACGAGGAGCTCAAAGCCAACCTCGCCAACAGCAAGCCCTACAAGCAGTGGATTGAGAACCTGCGCATCCGTTTGGACGACGTGGTGCAGCCGGTGGCCGGTGAAGCCGACGCGCAACCGATGGTGGAAGAGTCCGCCGCTGGTGCGGTGGATCGGGTGTCGCCGTCGTTGCTGGATCGCCAGCAAGCCTTTGGCATGACGCAGGAAGACATCAAGTTCCTGATGGCTCCGATGGCCCAAAACGGCGAAGAAGCCATTGGCTCGATGGGCAACGACAGCCCACTGGCCGTGCTGTCGAGCAAGAACAAGCCGCTGTACAACTACTTCAAGCAGTTGTTTGCGCAGGTGACCAACCCGCCCATCGATCCGATCCGCGAAGCAATCGTGATGTCGTTGGTGTCCTTCATCGGCCCCAAGCCCAACCTGCTGGACATCAACCAAGTCAACCCGCCGCTGCGTCTGGAAGTCAGTCAGCCGGTGCTCGACTTTGCCGACATGGCCAAGTTGCGCAACATCGAGGCCACCACGCAAGGCAAGTTCAAGAGCGCCACGCTCGATATCACTTACCCCGTGAGCTGGGGCAAAGAAGGCGTGGAAGCCAAGCTGGCCTCGCTGTGCGCTGAAGCGGTGGACGCGATCAAGGGTGGCAAGAACATCCTCATCATCAGCGACCGCAACGTGAGCGCCACCCAAGTGGCCATTCCGGCGGTGCTGGCATTGTCGGCTATCCACCAGCATTTGGTGCGTGAAGGCTTGCGCACCACCGCTGGTTTGGTCGTGGAAACGGGTTCTGCACGCGAAGTCCACCACTTTGCCGTGTTGGCCGGTTACGGTGCTGAAGCCGTCCACCCCTACTTGGCGATGGAAACGCTGCAAGCCATCCACCAAGATCTGGGTGCCAACCTGACGGCTGAAAAGGCCATCTACAACTACGTCAAGGCCATTGGCAAGGGCCTGTCCAAGATCATGTCCAAGATGGGCGTGAGCACCTACATGTCGTACTGCGGCGCGCAGCTGTTCGAAGCCATTGGCCTCAACAGCGAAACTGTGGCCAAGTACTTCACCGGCACCCCGACCCGTGTCGAAGGTATCGGCGTGTTCGACATTGCCGAAGAAGCCATCCGCACCCACAAAGCCGCCTTCGGTGACGACCCCGTGTTGGCTACCATGCTGGATGCCGGTGGTGAATACGCTTGGCGCGCCCGTGGTGAAGAGCACATGTGGACCCCGGACGCGATTGCCAAGCTGCAACATTCGACCCGCGCCAACAATTTCAACACCTACAAGGAATACGCCCAGATCATCAACGACCAGACCAAGCGCCAGCTCACGCTGCGTGGCCTGTTCGAGTTCAAGGTCGATCCGGCCAAGGCCATCGCTTTGGAAGAGGTGGAGTCGGCCAAAGAGATCGTCAAGCGTTTTGCTACGGGTGCAATGTCGCTGGGTTCGATCTCCACCGAAGCGCACGCCACGTTGGCCGTGGCCATGAACCGCATTGGCGGCAAGAGCAACACCGGCGAAGGCGGTGAAGACCCGGCGCGTTACCGCAACGAACTCAAGGGTATCCCGATCAAGCAAGGTGAAACGCTGGCTTCCGTCATCGGTGCCGAGCGCGTGGAGGCCGACATTCCGCTGCTGGACGGCGACAGCCTGCGTTCGCGCATCAAACAGGTGGCTTCGGGCCGCTTTGGTGTTACCGCCGAGTACCTGGCCTCTGCCGACCAAGTGCAGATCAAGATGGCCCAAGGTGCCAAGCCAGGCGAGGGCGGTCAGCTGCCGGGTGGCAAGGTGTCCGAGTACATCGGCAAGTTGCGCTACTCGGTGCCGGGTGTGGGCCTGATCTCTCCGCCGCCGCACCACGACATTTACTCGATTGAGGATTTGGCCCAGCTGATCCACGATCTGAAGAACGTGGCTACTGCTGCCAGCATCTCGGTCAAGCTGGTGTCGGAAGTGGGTGTGGGCACGATTGCCGCCGGTGTGGCCAAGTGCAAGGCCGACCACATCGTGATCGCCGGTCACGACGGCGGCACGGGCGCTTCGCCGTGGTCGTCCATCAAGCACGCGGGCGGCCCGTGGGAAATTGGTCTGGCCGAAACCCAGCAGACCCTGGTGCTCAACCGTTTGCGTGGCCGTGTGCGCGTGCAGGCCGACGGCCAGATGAAGACGGGCCGCGATGTGGTAATTGGTGCGTTGTTGGGCGCGGATGAATTCGGCTTTGCCACCGCACCGCTGGTGGTGGAAGGCTGCATCATGATGCGCAAGTGCCACCTCAACACCTGCCCGGTGGGCGTGGCCACGCAAGACCCCGAGCTGCGCAAGAAATTCAGCGGCAAGCCTGAGCATGTGGTGAATTACTTCTTCTTCATTGCCGAAGAAGTGCGCCAGATCATGGCCCAGCTGGGTATCCGCAAGTTCGACGATCTGGTGGGCCGTTCCGACCTGCTGGACATGCGCAAGGGTATCGAGCATTGGAAGGCCCAGGGTCTGGACTTCAGCCGCTTGTTTGCCCAGCCGCAAGTGCCCGCCGATGTGCCGCGCCTGCACGTGGCCGAGCAAGACCACGGTCTGGAAAAGGCTCTCGATGTCAAGCTGATCGAAAAGTCCCGCGCTGCCATCGACAAGGGTGAACGCGTGCAGTTCATGGAAGTGGCACGCAACGTCAACCGTTCCGTCGGGGCGATGCTCTCGGGTGCCATCACCAAGGTACACCCCGAGGGTCTGCCGGACGACACCATCCGCATCCAGTTGGAAGGTACGGGTGGTCAGTCCTTCGGTGCGTTCCTGTGCAAAGGCGTGACGCTGTACCTGATTGGCGAGGCCAACGACTACACCGGCAAGGGCTTGTCGGGTGGCCGCATTGTGGTGCGCCCGAGCCTGGACTTCCGTGGCGTGGCCACCGGCAACATCATTGTGGGCAACACCGTGATGTACGGTGCCACCACGGGTGAGGCCTTCTTCAGTGGCGTGGGCGGCGAGCGTTTTGCCGTGCGTCTGTCGGGTGCCACGGCGGTGGTCGAAGGCGTGGGCGACCACGGCTGCGAATACATGACCGGCGGTACCGT
>JBLIZX010000189.1:0-6354 GCA_048860285.1 Macromonas sp.
CACTACAGCAAGAGCACCGACATTTTGGAGGTGTGGTTCGACTCCGGCACCACCCACACCACCGTGCTCAAGGGCAGCCACGCTGGCAGCGCCCACGACCACGGCCCCGAGGCCGACCTCTACCTCGAAGGCCACGACCAGCACCGGGGCTGGTTCCACAGCTCGCTGTTGACCGCCTGCGCCATGTACGACCGTGCGCCGTACCAAGGCCTGCTGACCCACGGTTTTACCGTGGATGGCCAAGGCCGCAAGATGAGCAAGTCGGTGGGCAACGTGGTGGCCCCGCAGACCATCAGCACCAAGATGGGCGCTGAGATCATCCGCCTGTGGGTGGCCATGACCGACTATTCGGGCGATCTGGGCATCGACGACAAGATTCTGGCCCGCGTGGTGGACGCTTACCGCCGCATCCGCAACACGCTGCGCTTTTTGCTCGCCAACATCAGCGACTTCGACCCGGCTACCGACGCAGTGCCGCTGGAGCAGATGCTGGAAATCGACCGCTACGCCCTGAGCCGCGCGGCCCAGTTCCAAGCCGATGCGCTGGCGCACTACCACGCCTACGAGTTCCACCCGGTGGTGGCCAAGTTGCAGGTGTACTGCTCGGAGGACTTGGGCGCGTTCTACCTCGATGTGCTCAAAGACCGGCTCTACACCACGGCACCCAAGTCGCTGGCCCGCCGCTCGGCCCAAACCGCGCTGCACCAGATCACGCACGCCATGCTGCGCTGGATGGCCCCGTTCCTGAGCTTTACCGCCGAAGAAGCGTGGGCGCTGGTGGGCAAGACCCCGAGCATCTTCACCGAAACCTACCTGCCGCTGGGCACGCCCAACGAGGCGCTGCTGACCAAGTGGGGCCGCGTGCTGGAGCTGCGCAACACCGTCAACAAGGCGATTGAAGCGGTGCGCACGGCGGGGCAGGTCGGCTCGTCGCTGCAAGCCAACGTCACGCTGACGGTGGGGCCAGAAGACCACACGCTGCTGCACAGCCTGGGCGACGACCTGAAGTTCGTGTTCATCGTGTCGGCGGTGGCGCTGCAACTGGGCGATGAGGTGGCGGTGGTGGTCACACCGTCCGGTGCTGCCAAGTGTGAACGTTGCTGGCACTACCGCGACGACGTGGGCCACGACGCGGCCCACTCCGGCATTTGCGGACGCTGCACCAGCAACCTGTACGGCGACGGCGAAGCGCGTCAGGTGGCCTGAACATGCCTGGCGCACCGAGCAGCAAACCCGCCGTTCCAACGCCCACTTACACACCCGGCCTGCGGGTGTGGCTGGGGCTGGCCGCCACCATCTTGGTGTTTGACCAACTCAGCAAAATGCTGATTTTGGGCGAGTACCATTTGGGCGAAAGCACCACCATCACGTCGTTTTTTAACATCGTGCGGGTACACAACAGCGGGGCCGCGTTCTCGTTTCTGGCACAAGCGGGAGGCTGGCAACGCTGGTTTTTTACCGTCATAGGGTTGGGCACGGCGGTGTTTATCGTTTGGATGTTGCGTCAACACCACCAGCAAAAGCTGTTTTCGTTTTCGCTGGCGTGCTTGCTGGGCGGGGCGCTGGGCAATGTGATTGACCGGCTGCTGCACGGCTACGTGGTGGACATGCTGGACTTTCACGCCGATTGGCTGGCTCCGCTGTTTGTGCAAGGGCATTTTCCGGCGTTCAACGTGGCCGATGTGGGCATCAGCGTCGGGGCCATCGGGTTAATATTGGACGAGGTGCTGCGCGTACGCCGCAGCGCCAGCTGAACGGGGCTCAAGCCCACACCACCCAAGGATTCCGACCATGCCCGCGATGCCCAGCACCACGCCCACTCCTGACCGCAACCGCCCATACCACCCAGGTGCGGTGCGCTGGCGTGGCATTGCGCTGGCAGCGTTGCTGCTGGGGGGGGCGGTGGCCGCATCCGCACAGTCGGTGCGCTGCCACCTGACGTACGCGGGAGCCAACCGCTCATTCACCGTGCCGCCTGCCATGTGCCCCGATGAGGTGGCCCCGGTGCTGGAAGGTGCGTCGTTTGTGTTCAAGGTCACAAATCTGGCGCAACCCACGCGCAAAGCTGGGGTGGACATTGAAGTGCTGACGCGCGACCGGCAAGATCAGCTCCAGCCCACCCACAAGGCCCATTACAAGGCATGGGAAGCCGCCACCAGCCAACCCGGCGTGCCCCACGGGTTTACCGGCCAACAGACTGTGCGCGGTGTGGGCTACACCCAAGGTTTGAGTTACTGGTGCGAACGGTTGCTGGACAAACCCGCGGTGCTGCGGCCTTGCGGTGCCGCTGCCAAGGCCAAACCGCCAGCACCCCAGCACGCCGAGAAAGATATGGGCACGGTAAACGACACCGCCGAAATCGCTACACCAGAGGCCATGCCCCCCGCTTCGGTGCCAGTGCCTACACCCACTCAAGCTGAACCCACGCCCCCAACCGGAGTACCGGCAGCGGCCCTCCCTCTGCAAACCCTGCCACCGCTCGTCTTTTTGAGCCCCTCTGGCAGCGTGGAGACACCGCCAGCCGACTGATGCGGCGCGCACAGCAAGCCTAGGCAGTGGCTGCTACAGTCGGTCTCATGTCTGCACCCGCTTCCCGTTTGACCCCTGCCACCACACTGATGATGCTGATTCCGCCCATGTTGTGGGCGGGCAATGCCGTGATTGGCCGCGTGGCGGCGGGCTGGATTCCACCTTTCACCTTCAATTTTTTGCGTTGGGCACTGGCTTTGTTGGTGCTGCTACCGCTGGCGGGCTGGGTGCTGCGCACAACCAGCCCGTTGTGGCCACACTGGCGGCGTTATGCGGTGTTGGGCACACTGGCCATCACCACCTACAACTCGCTGTTGTACTTGGCGCTGCAAACCTCCAGCCCCGTCAACGTGACGCTGGTGGCGGCCAGCATGCCGGTGTGGATGCTGCTGGTGGGGCGCATTGGCTATGGCGTGGCCATGACGCGGCAAGCCTGGCTGGGCGCGGTGCTGTCGGTGCTGGGCGTGGTGGTGGTGCTGACGCAGGGGCAACCGTTCAAGCTGTTGCAGCTCGATCTGGTGGCTGGGGATGCGTGGATGCTGCTGGCCGCGCTCTCGTGGGCGTGCTACAGCTGGCTGCTGACCCTGCCCGACCCCTGCCCCGCCATCCGGCAAAACTGGGCCGCGTTCTTGCTGGGGCAAATGGTGTTTGGGCTGCTGGTGTCGGGCGTGCTAATGGCGGGCGAATGGTTGTGGCTGCTGCAAGCCCCGCGCACGCCGGGTGCGCCACCGTTGGTGGCCTGGGACTGGCCGCTGCTGGCCGTGTTGGCGTTTGTGGCCATTGGGCCGGCGGTGCTGGCGTACCGCTTCTGGGGTGCGGGGGTGCAGCGTGTGGGGCCGACGTTGGCCAGCTTTTTTGCCAACCTCACACCGCTGTTTGCGGCCATCCTGTCCACCGCCGTGCTGGGCGAGCTGCCGCAGCTGTACCACGGGGTGGCGTTTGCGTTGCTGGTGGCCGGGATTGCGGTGTCGGCGCGCAAGGCCTGATGTTTCAGCGGGCGGTCATCGCGGTAAACACTTTGAGCCACTTGACCGCTGGTAAACCCCAACGCTCGTGGATGCGTTCAGCACGGGCCAGCAGTTCCAAGCGTGTAAGGTATTGCGGCGTGCGCAGCGCCAGCACAATGGCGTTGCCTTCGCGGGTGGGCTTGAACGTCCACACGGCATCGGTACCAAAAGCGGCGCAGATGCTTTCGAGCGAGCGTTCGTAGCTGGCATCGCGGCCAAACAGGTTCACGGTCATCGCGCCCTCGTCGGTCAGCAGGTTGCGGCAATCGGCGTAAAAATCGGGGCTGTCGAGCACCGGGGCCGCAGCTTCGTGGTCGTACAAATCCACCTGCAACGCATCGATGGTGCCGTAAAACGGCGCGTGGCGCACCACTTCGGCGGCATCGCCCAGCAGCACGCGCAGCTTGGCGCTGTCGGGCGGTAATTTGAACCACTGGCGGCACGCCAGCACCACTTGCGGGTTGATTTCGATGGCGGTAGTGTCCATCTTCAGTTTTTTGAAGTGGAATTTGGTCAACGCCGCCGAGCCCAACCCCAACTGCATGGCCCGGCGCTGTGCCACGGTGTCGGGCTCAACGAACAGCAACCACGCCATCATGCGCTGCACGTATTCAAGTTCAATGTCGAACGGGGCATCGATCAACATGCTGCCCTGAATCCATTCGGTGCCCAGGTGCAGAAAACGCACCTCACCGTCCTCCGAAATGGACACCGGCGGCAGGTTGTCCTGCGTTTGTGCGGCGCGCGGTTGCGGGGTGCGCTGATCCGGGTGGTAACGGGCGCTGTTGGCCATAGCTGCAATTTCCTGAAAAACAAAACCGCCAATCGTAGGGCATCCTACCCCCGGCGGGCTCAGGCGGTGGGCCAAAGTGCGGTCAGCCGGGGCAAGGCGGCGCAAGCGTTGGCAGTGGTGGCCGTCGCCAGCGCCACAGGTGGCACGCCGCGCAACCCCGCCACCACGGCACCGATGCGTGGCAGTTCTGCCGGGGTATTGATGCCTTGCAACTGGCCAGCGGCGCGGGCGGTGGCACCGACGTACAGCCACTGCGGCGGGATGTCCGGGGCATCGGTTTCCAGCACCAGCGCGTCCAGCGGCAGGTCGGTGGCCAACTGGCGCAAACGGCGTGCGGTGTCGAACGTGACCGCGCCACCAAAACCCAGCTTGAAGCCCAGTGCCAGCAACGCTTGGGCCTGCTGCACGCTGCCGTTGAAGGCGTGGGCAATGCCCCCCAGCACCGGCCTGCCCTGCCCCGCCAGCTCGCGCAGGTACTTGAGCAACGCATCGGCGCTGCGGCGCACGTGCAAAATCACCGGCAAACCGTAACGCTGGGCCAGGCGCAGTTGGGCACGGTAAAAGTACAGCTGGCGTTCACGCATCGCGGGTTCGCACAATGCGGGTACAAAGAAATCCAGCCCAATTTCGCCCACCGCCACCAAGCGCGGGTCGTGCTGGTGGCGCTGCAAGGCGACTTCCAATTGGTGCAGGTCGTTGTCGGGGGCTTGGGGCACGTACAGCGGGTGGATACCCAGCGCATAGGCATCGCCGGTCTGGTGCGCCAGGGTACGTACCGCATCCCAGTTGCTGCGCTGCACCGCCGGGTACACGCACAGCGCCACCCCAGCGGCACGCGCTTGGGCCCGCAGTGCCAGCGGGTGCTGGCCGCTGTGGTGCAACTCGGGCGCGTCTAAGTGACAATGGGTGTCGATCCACATGCACCGCATTGTGCCGCTACCGGAGCCCCTCCCCCATGCCCGCCAGCCTCGAAGGCCAACTTGTTGTGGCCATTTCCTCGCGCGCGTTGTTCGACTTTGAAGCCGAGAACCGCATCTTTGAACAAAGCGACAGCAGCGCCTACATGCAGCTGCAACTCGACCGGCTGGCCCAGCCTGCCGGGCCGGGGGTGGCGTTTTCGCTGGTGCGCAAGCTGCTGAGCTTCAACCAGCCCGATGCACCCCGGGTCGAGGTGGTGATCTTGTCGCGCAACGACCCGGTGTCGGGCTTGCGCGTGTTCCGTTCGGCGCAACACTATGGCCTGAGCATTCAGCGTGGTGTGTTCACGCGCGGGGCACCACCGTGGCGCTACCTGCGGCCCTTGCAAGCCAACCTGTTTTTGTCCACCCACTTGGACGATGTGCATGCCGCGCTGCAAGCGGGCGTGCCAGCGGCACGGGTGTACCCGCAGTCGGTGCATGCTTCCGACGCGCACCCGCACGAGGTGCGCATTGCCTTCGATGGCGATGCGGTGCTGTTTTCCGACGAAGCCGAACGCATCTTCCAAAGCGAAGGCCTGAACGCTTTTCAGTCGCACGAAGCGCAAAAGGCCAGCCAACCCCTGCCCGCCGGGCCGTTCAAGCCGCTGCTGCAAGCGTTGCAACAACTGCAACGGCTGGGCACCGACACCATGCGCATCCGCACCGCGCTGGTGACGGCCCGCAGCGCCCCGGCGCACGAGCGCGCCATCCGCACGCTGATGGACTGGCACATCGACATCGATGAAGCCTTTTTTCTGGGTGGCCTGCCCAAAGGCGAATTTTTGCGCGAGTTTGAACCGGATTTCTTCTTTGACGACCAAACCGGCCACATCGAGCACGCCGCCCGGCACGTGCCCGCCGGACACGTGGCCAGCGGCATCAGCAACGCAGCAGTTCAGGCGGGGGCGGACTCGGTGTAACGCTGCCAGCCGCTGGCGCGCAGTTCGCACGCCGGGCAGGTGCCGCACCCATAGCCCCACGGGTGGCGCAAGGTGCGGTCACCCAAATAGCAGGTGTGGGTGTCTTCCAACAACAGTTGGATGAGGGCACGCCCACCACCGGCCAC
>JBLIZX010000190.1:0-3317 GCA_048860285.1 Macromonas sp.
CCCTTCGACCGCAACGAACTGCTGCTGCGGGTGCGCAACGCCATAGACGCACGCCTAGGCCAGCTCAACCTAGAACAACGGGTGCAGGAACGCACCCAAGAGCTGCAAACCGCCAACGAACAAATCAAGGCCAGCTTCTTGACCACCGTGCGCTCGCTGGTCAACCTGATGGAGCTGCGCAATAACCACTTGGCAGGGCAAGGGCGCAAAGCGGCGCAAGTGGCACGGCAGGTGGCACGGCACATGGGCATGCGAGAGGAGGACATTCAACGCTTGGTGTTGGCGGCGCTGTTGCACCACATCGGCATGGTGGGCATACCGGACGCGATTTTGGAAAAACCTGTGGTCAACTTGACTGCTCGCGAACAAGACACCTACCAAAAACACAGCGAATGGGGAGCGCAGGTGCTGCTGAACATGGACGAAATGCAACCAGTGGCCGAAATTGTGCGCTCGCACCACGAGTGCTACAACGGCCAAGGCTACCCCGACAAACTCAGTGGCGAACAAATCCCGCTGCCAGCCCGGATTCTGGCTGTCGTCACCGCGTATTGCGACCCTATGGGCTGGCAACTCACCATGCACGACACCTTGAGCAAAGAAGAAGCCTACGCCGTGGTGCTGCGCAACCGGGGCATTCAATTTGACCCCGCCGTGGTGGATGCGCTCACGGCGGTGCTGGGCGAGACTGGTACGACGGGCTAACCCACTTGCACCGCTCCACGCCATCACGCTTGTTGTATGCTTTTTTCCGCTTCTGTTGACACCATTGTCGATACGCCCCCACCTGCGCTAGATACCGGGCACGCAGTGGCCAAGTGGCTCAACCGGTTGTTGCGCGAGCGGTACGCATTTTGGAAACTGTTTGTACCGCTGTTGCTGGTGGTGCTGGGTACGGGGGCGTTCAGCGTGTACCAACTGCACATGGCCAGCCAAGTGCGTTTTTATAACGTCCAGCGGTTGGCGTTGCAAAACCGCGAAGTGCAGTTGCAGGATGACTTTGAATCGTACCTGAACGTGTTACGCGGGGTAAACCAAGATGTGGCGTTGCAACGCTACATTCAAACACCGTCTGAGGCACACCAGCGGCTGGCCGAAGAATCGCTGTACGGCACCATCCAAACCAAGGCGCGGCTGACGCAATTGCGCTGGCTGGACGAAACTGGCATGGAACGGCTGCGGATCAACCAAAGTCACCATGTGGTGACGCGGGTGACCCGCGATCAACTGCAAAACAAAAGCGACCGCTATTACTTCAAAGAGGCGATGGCACTGGGGCCCAACGAAGTTTACGTGTCACCGCTGGACTTGAACATGGAAAATAGCGAAATTGAGTACCCTTGGGTGCCCACATTGCGCCTAGCTTTGCAAGTCCACGACCAAGCCCAACACCCGCGCGGCATCGTTGTCATCAACATTGATGCCAGCGCATGGCTCGACCACCTGCCCCGCCAAAATGTGTGGGAAGAAAACAGCCACCTGCTCAACGCAGACGGCTACTGGCTGCGTTCCAGCAACCCTGCCGACGAGTGGGGTTTTATGCTGGCACACAAGGCATCATTTGCACAACGCTATCCGCAATTGTGGCAACGTATACAAAGCACGACCACCGGCAGCTACACCGACCAACACGGCCATTGGATTTGGAGCCGACTTAACCTACAACCCAACAACGCCGCGCTGCACGTGGGCCGCGCGCCAGTGTTGGTTCAGGTGTCCGTTTTGCCCAATGAAGTGGTGCACAAAGTATTGCTGGACTTGGGCATGTACATCGTACCTGTCATGGCAATCAGCTTGGCACTGCTGGGTTACATCCTGCACTGGTTAGTGCAACGCAGCCAACAATTGTGGCAATTGAGCGAGCAAGTGGCGCATGCCCACCGACAAGCCCAAAGCAGCCAACGCGCACTTGAACGCAGCAACCGTGCAGCCGACATCGGCTTGTGGTCGTTTGATACCCAAAGTGGTGCGCTGCTGCTGTCGCCGTTGCTACAACAAGAATTGCAAGCTTTGCTGGAGGACAACAGCGGGGTGAGTTGGCACACCTTGTTACGTGGCATGGCCAACACCGGGCAGCGCGAGTTGTTGCAACAGGCCATGGACAACATACAACACAATGGTGGCAACTTTGACCTAGAAATTGAAATCCAGCCACCACAGCAAGGCATACGGCACTGGTACCGCATCATAGGCTACGCCCACACAGAAGGAACGCAGTGTGTGCGGGTTGAAGGTACCCTGCAAAACATCACACCCGGTAAAAACCGCGAACGGGCGTTACAACAGGAACAGCAACGGCTGGCCAGCATCATCGACGGCACCCGCATAGGCACCTGGGAATGGAATGTGCAAACCGGCAGTCTGGACATGAACGCGATTGCCTGGGAATTGCTGGGTTACCAACCCAACGAACTGGTGCCCTTCAACATCGAGAGCTGGAAACGCCTAGCGCACCCCGACGATTTGGCCTACGGCTCATCACTGCTGGCACAGCACTTTGCCAATCCCAAAGTGCATTACCGCCACGAAATGCGGCTGCGCCACAAAGACGGGCACTGGGTTTGGGTGCTCAACAGCGGCAGCGTGATGGCCCGCACCGCCAGCGGTGCGCCTTGGATGATGTTTGGGGCGTTGACCGATTTGTCGGAACTGGTGGCCTCACGCGAAGCGGCCAACGCGGCCAACGAGGCCAAAAGCTCGTTTCTCTCCAGCATGAGCCACGAACTGCGCACGCCGCTCAACGCCATCATGGGCTTTGGCCAAATGCTGCAATACAGCGGTGCAGAGTTGGACGAGGAACAAGAAGACCATGTCAACGAAATTTTGAAAGCTGCACGCCACCTGCTCGGTCTCATCAACGAAGTACTCGATTTGAGCAAAATCGAATCAGGTCAGTTCGATTTGTCGCTGGAACCGGTGGCGCTGCACGAGGTGGTGCAAGATTGCGAATGGCTGATGGTGCCGATGGCCGCCGAACGCGGTATCTCGCTGGAACTGGAGGTGGCCGAAGACTGGTGCGTACAAGCCGACCGGATGCGACTGAAACAAATTTTGCTGAATTTGCTGTCGAACGCGGTCAAATACAACCGCCCCGGCGGCCAAGTACGCATTGAGGTGCAAGCACAACGTGGCCCCGATGGTGGGCCGCAAGCGTGCATCAGCGTTATCGACACGGGCAACGGGATTTCGCCCGAACGCCAACAACAGGTGTTCCAGCCATTCAACCGCCTGGGTGCCGAAGGGAGCAACATTGAAGGCACCGGCATTGGCCTGACCATTTGCCAACGTTTGGCCACGCTGATGCACGGTCACATCAG
>JBLIZX010000191.1:0-4168 GCA_048860285.1 Macromonas sp.
GGTCAGGGTTTCCAGGTACGCCTGAAACGCCGGTGGCAGGCTGGCGTAGGCGGCGGTGAGGCTGGCCCACACGGTGTCGCCGCCGCTGGCTGGAATCACTTGCGCGTACAGGCTGGTGCCCAGTGGCGGTTGTTCGCGCCAGGTGATGTCGGCGTGCCAGTTGTTGGCGGCTTTGGGGCGTTCGGCGGTGCTTTCGACGATTTCAATCTCCGGGTGCTCGGCCAGCCGTGGGAAGAAGGCTTTGACCTCGGCTACGCCGCCAAAGGTGCGGGTGAAGGCTACGTGCTGCGCAGGGGTCAGGTTTTGGTCGCGGAAGAACAGCACCTCGTGCTGGGCCAGTGCGTGACGCAGTTCGGTTTGGGTCGCCTCGTCCAAAGGCTGGCGCAAGTCCAGGCCGTGGACGACGGCCCCAATGGTGGGGGTGTAAGGCTCAACGCCAAAACGGGTGTAAGGCAGGGTGGGATCGTTCAGTTGTGACATACCAAGGCTCCTGAAAAAAACAGCAATCTAAAACAGATGAATGGAATGTAGGCCGTTGTTGGAGCGGGTACAACGAAGCAATCGGTATGTGTTTATCTGAAAAACGCATGAATTGTTTTTTCATGCAGTTGATGCTGCATGGTGGCTGAGGGAATGGTTTATTTGTTTTTGTGATGTGCTTATCTGTTTTGATTCGTTCCAGTGACAAGGGTTGCCCTTTACAGTGCATCCATTCAATCAATCACACGGGATGCACAACATGAAACTGTCCAAACTTCTTTCCATTACCGCACTGGCTTGGGGCGTGACCAGCTTGTTGCCACTGCAAGCGCAGTCGGCGGAACCGCTCAAAACCATCCGCATTGGCATTGCCACAGGGGGCGTGGGCAGCAACCCGGTGCGCCACGGCGGTACTTCCACCGCACTGGCCTACACCGATGGTGTGCTGGAGCAGGAATTTAAAAAAGAGGGTGTCAAAATTGAATGGACGTTTTTTAAAGGGGCTGGCCCAGCGGTGAACGAGGCGCTGGTCAACAAACAACTGGATTTTGCGTGGCAGGGGGATTTGCCATCAATTGTTCACCGATCCAGTGGCGTTAAAACCAAAATCATTTTGGGCAGTGGGGTGCGCACAGGGTTGTATTTGGCGGTGCAGCCCAATTCCGATATTCAGACAATTGAGGATCTGAAAGACAAAAAGGTGGCGGTGTTCAAAGGCACCAATTTGCATTTGGCCACCGCCCGCGCTTTGGCCGACAAAGGCCTGCAAGAGCGCGACCTGAAACTCATCAACCTCGATTTGCCCAGCGCCAACACCGCTTTGGCCAACAAGGACATTGATGCCACCTTTGGTTACGTGGGCCTGTTCGATTTGCGCGACAAAGGGCTGGCCAAGGTGATTTGGTCCGCCGGGGCCGACAACTACAAATACACCCGCCAAACCGCGTTGTTGGTGACGGACGACTTTGCCGCCAAGCACCCGCAAGCGGTGCAGCGGGTGGTGACGGCCATCGTCAAAACCGCACACCAGTATTCCGATGAAAACAAGCGTGCCGACCTGTTTGCCGCTTGGGGCAAAACCGAATACCCGGAAAAAGTGTGGCGCGAAGACTTTGTGGGGCAGCCGCTGCGGGTGCGCCTGTCGCCGTTGCTCGATCCGTTCTTGGTGGCGCGCTACCAAGATGCCGCCAACGAGGCGTATGCGCTGAAATTGATCCGTAAAAAGCCCGAAGTCGCTTCGTGGTTTGACCGCAGTTACCTCAATGTGGCGCTCAAGGAGCTGAAGCAAGAAACCTATTGGCCCGCTTACGCCGCCGACGGCAAGTTGCTGGCCCGCTGATGGCGGGTGGCAGGGCGCTGGATGCCTGAACGGAGGACAAGATGGAACTCAAATCATTGGAAGCGGTGGGGGTGGGCGCTGGAGGTGGCGGTGCCGTGATGGTGTCGTCGATCGCAGCGCAGCCTGCCACCACGCGCCAGGGGGGCGGCGGGCAGGGTCGGTATCTGCAATGGCTGTGGGCTTGGCCGTTTCCGCTGCTGTTGCTGGCGTTGTGGCAGTGGTCGGCGGTGCAGGGTTGGGTGCCCGAGCAGGTGCTGCCCCCGCCCGCCGTGGTGTGGGACACCTTTGCCAGTTTGGCCGCCAGCGGTGAGTTGTGGGATCACCTGGGCATCAGCTTGGTGCGGGTGTTCACAGGTTTTGCGATTGGACTGGGGTTGGGCTGGTTGCTGGGCGCTGCGATGGGCTTGTCCACCACCTTGCGCGATTACGTGTTCCCGCTGTTCAAGGCGTTCAGTCAGGTGCCCACCATCGGCTGGTTGCCTTTGTTGATGCTGGTGGTGGGCATTGACGAATCGTTGAAGTATTTGCTGATTGCCAAAGCGGCGCTGGTGCCGGTGGCCATCAATACTTGCCAAGGCATACAGGGCGTGCCCAACCGTTTTGTGGAGGTGGCCCGTGTGTACGGTTTCACGCGCTGGCAGTTGTTGACCAAGGTGGTGTTGCCGGCGGCCACGGCCCAGATTTGGAACGGTGTGCGCTACGGCCTGACCCACGCCTGGCTGGCGCTGGTGGTGGTGGAGCTGTTGGCCTCGTCGGAAGGCATTGGTTTTTTGATTGTGTACGGGCGGCAGCTGTTCCAGCTCGATGTGGTGTTGGCGGCGGTGCTGGCGGTGGGCTTGGTGGGTTTGCTGCTGGATCAAGCACTGGTGCGCACCGAAGTGTGGTTGTTGCGCTGGCGCAAGCCGGGGCTGTGAAGGGAGTACAGAACATGTCGGATTTCAACCCTAGGCGCAGTTGGGTACCTGCACCGTTGCGGGGCTGGGTGTTGCCGTTGGCGTTGCTGGTGCTGTGGTGGGGCGCGGTGGCTTCGGGCTGGGTCAACTCGCCGTTGTTGGTGTCGCCGTTGGCGGTGTGGCAGCGCGGGGTCGATCAGGTGTTGAGCGGTGAGTTGTGGCTGGCGCTGTCGGCCAGCTTGTGGCGCATGGCGTGGGGCTTTGCCATCGGTTCTGGCATCGGGCTGTTGGTGGGGGCTGGGCTGGGGGGCTCGCGCTGGCTGGATCGCCTGATTGGGCCGTCGTTCCACACCGTCAAGCAGATTTCGCTGTTCGCTTGGATTCCGATGCTCTCGATGTGGTTCGGGTTGGGCGACGAGGCCAAGATTGCGTTTGTGGCAATGGCAGCGTTTTTTCCGGTGGTGCTCAACACCTACGAAGGCATCCGCAGCGTGCCACGCGAGTTCATTGAGGTGGCGCGGGTGTACGAATTCAGCGTGTGGCAGTTGTTGCACCGTGTGATTGCGCCAGCGGCGGCCCCCTCGATTTTTACGGGCCTGCAACTGTCGCTGATTTACACCTGGCTGGCCACCTTGGGGGCGGAGTATCTGCTGGCCTCGGGCACGGGTATCGGCAACACCCTGATCGACGGGCGTGAGCACTTTTGGATGGACTTGGTGTTGTTTGGCGTGGTGGTGATTGGCCTGGTGGGCTTTGTCTTGAATTTTGTGCTGGGGGTGCTGGAAAAGCGCCTGCTGGCTTGGCGCGACCGCACGGTGGCGCGTTATTGAACCGAATGGAAGAGGAGCATGGACATGGCACACGCCGGAACATTGACGATCCAGAACCTGAACAAGCGTTACGACGTAAAAGGGCAGCCCTTGCCGGTGCTGCAAAACATCAACCTGACGATAGAGCCGGGCGAATTCGTCAGCATTGTGGGTTCCAGCGGCTGTGGCAAATCCACGTTGCTGCGTCTCATCATTGGTTTGGAGGGCGACCACGAGGGCGAAATTGCGCTCAATGGCCGACCTATTTCGGGCACTGGGTTGGAGCGCGGGATTGTGTTTCAGGAGCACCGCCTGTTTCCGTGGCTCACGGTGGAAAAAAACGTTGAACTGGGCCTGCTCAACGCCAACTTGAGTGCCGCCCAAAAGCGCAACACGGTGCGCGAACACATCGAATTGGTGGGCCTGACGGGGTTCGAGAACGCCTATCCGCACCAGTTGTCGGGCGGGATGTCGCAGCGCGTGGCGATTGCCCGTTCGCTGGTGAACCGGCCCGACATTTTGTTGCTCGACGAGCCTTTTGGGGCGCTGGATGCCATGACACGCGCGCACTTGCAGCAGGAGCTGCACCGCATCTGGCAGGCCGAAGGTATCACCATGATTTTGGTCACGCACGATGTGGAAGAAGC
>JBLIZX010000192.1:0-12899 GCA_048860285.1 Macromonas sp.
GCACAGCCTGCGGCTACGTCCTGCCGCGTCACGCCGACCACTGCTCCGGTTGCCACCACGGTGCAGCAGTCACCCCGCCCTGCATCCTTGACCCCTGAGCAACAAGCCGAGCAAGACCGTGCCCGCGAGGCCGGACGGGCGCACCTGCGCCAGTATTTGGCCAGTTTGCCCAGCGCCAGCGGTCAAGACATTGCCACACCACACCCCGGCAGCACCAACACGCGCTGGGCCAGCCACGCCATTGAGCAGTTTGTGGCCGGGCAGCCGGTGAGCCACTATCGCCTCAAGGTGGCTTGCGAGGTGTTGGGCATCCCTGCGCGCACGCTGCAACGGTCTGCGGCTCAGGGGGTGGTCAGTTCGTAGCTGGTGCTGCGCCCGCCCGCGTCCGATTTGTGCAGCACGCCTTTGGTCAGCAGGTCGGTGATGTCGCGTAACGCGGTGTCTGGCGAGCATTTGGCAATCGCGGCCCATTTGCGGCTGGTCAGCTTGCCGTCAAAGCCGTCCAGCAAGCGGTTGAGCAACTTGGTTTGCCGCTCGTTCAGGGCGGTGCCGCCCCAGCGTTGCCAGAACCGCGCTTTGGCCAGCACGCCATCCAGTGTGCGGTGCGATTGCCCAATGGCGTGGTGCAGTGTGTCCAGAAACCACACCAGCCACGCCGTCACGTCCATGGTGCCTTTTTGTGTGCGCTCCAGCACGTCGTAGTAGGTTTGACGATCACGTTGAATTTGTGCCGACAGGCTATAGAACCGTTGTGGGCTGCCATCGGCACGTGCCAAGAACAAATCGCCTACCGCGCGTGCGATGCGGCCATTGCCGTCGTCAAACGGGTGCAGTGTGACCAGCCACAGGTGTGCCAGCCCCGCGCGGATGAGCGGGGGATCGGCAGACGGTGTGTTGGCCCATGTTAAAAAACGCGCTGTTTCCGTGGCCAAGCATTGCGCTGGGGGGGCTTCAAAATGCACCCGTTGCCGCGTCAGTGGGCCTGAGACGACCTGCATCGGCCCGGTGGCATCGGTGCGCCAGCCGCCCACGTGGATGCGCGTCAGCCCCGAATAGCCGGTAGGAAACAGTGCGGCGTGCCAGCCAAACAGCCGCTCCTGCGTCAGGGGGGCGTGGCAGTGGGTGGAGGCATCGAGCACCATCTCCACCACGCCTTCCACGTGCCGATCCACGGGGGCCAAGGCACCAATGTCCACGCCCAGCCGCCGGGCAATCGATGAGCGCACCGATTGGACGTTGAGCTGTTCGCCTTCAATTTCGCTGGTTTTGAGCACATCCTCTGTCAGCGCGGTCAAGCTGGCTTCATCGCGCAGGGGCAGGCCGGTGTCGGCCAGCCGCCCGGCCAGCAAGCCTTGGGCATGGCGCACCCGGGCCAGCGCATCGGCCAGTGTGGTCAAATCGTAACGCCACGTTGGCCAGTCGGGGGTTTGCCAGATGTAGAGGGGGGCACTGGTGCCGGTGTAATCTCCGCAATTCATGCGGAGATTATGGGCGGTATTCACCGCATGGCGTTTTCTACCGCGCGTTCGGCGCAGGTGTTGAAGCGCCAGATGGTGGTGGCCAGCGACAGCTTCAGGGTTTGGTGTTGGGCAGCATTTCGGCCAGCGACAAAATGGCCTGGGCCACTTCCACCACACGGCGGTTCTGGTTCATGGCGTTCTGGCGCAAAAAACGGTAGGCTTTTTCTTCGTTGAGTCCGTGGTGTGCCATCAGAACGCCTTTGGCCCGTTCAATGAGTTTTCGTTCGTCGATGCTGGCGCGTACCGACGACAACTCCTCCGTCAGATTTTGGAGCCGTTCGGACTGGGTGCGCAGCATGTCCACCACCACCTGCGTCAGTTGTGGCCCCACACCATCGTTGCCGGTTTGCAACAACGCACTGTCGGGCACCAA
The DNA here is from genome assembly GCA_048860285.1 of Macromonas sp. GTDB lineage: Bacteria > Pseudomonadota > Gammaproteobacteria > Burkholderiales > Burkholderiaceae_C > Macromonas_A. Next base: position 1,894 of record JBLIZX010000192.1, read on the forward strand.
ACGGGCAGAAAACGCGGTCAGGGGCGACAACGGCCCGTTGGGCCCGTGGCTGTTGAGCAGGCCCGACAACCCTTGTTCCTGACCGTCCAGCTCACGCCGCAAGCTGGCCGTTTTGTCTTGACACAGTTGTTGAAGCGTTCCGGCCAGATGCTTTTCCACTTGGTGCAGCCCGTCCATGCGTGTTGAGCAGCACGACAACCAAGCGTCGGACAAACTTTTGTCCAGCGACCGTCCTTGGGCGGTGAGCAGCTTGCGACGCATTCTTTCCAAATCTGCCAGCGGCAAACTGGTTTGCAATGCGCGCCATTCTTGGTGCAGATGGCTGGCAAACGACTCAAAACGCTGAAAAGCCTGTTCTTGCACTTCAATCAAATAATCGATGGATTGCACTTGTTCAGGCGCAATGTGTCCAGCGGCAAAAGCTGTCGCACCCGTGGCGCGTTCACGGCCTGCCAGTTCCTTGCCTTGCATGAGGTAAAAAAGTGCAATCAGCAAGCGCGATATGTCGGGATCAATCGCCACATCGGCCGCTTCAAAAATCAAGGCCAGCAGGGTGCCGACCAAATGTGTGTAGTGTTCTGTGTTGTCGTCTGGGCTACACGACAACTTGGTGACCGCCGCACGTATTGCTGGCAGGTTGTCGAGTGCGTGCAAAGCAAATGCGATCCGGGTGTAAAGCTTGGCCCCTCCGCTGAAGCTGGTGTGGTTGCCAGTTCGGCCCAGCCACGTGCGAACGGTGGTGTGTGCCGCATCGGTTTCTGCCATGCGCGCCCGTCGCAGTGTTGCAAACCGTTGCTCTCCCAACGCCAAAAAAATGTTGGAGACACCGCGTTCCTGTTGCAGGCAGTGGATCAGCTCACTGATCGCCAGCACCAAGTCACACGTGTGCGACAGATTCTCCAGCTCATGGATTTCACCGCGTCGTGCGGCAATGAGGTAGCTGAGGGCGGTGGCTGTCATGGTGGCGTGCGGGATGTGAAGGTGGCCTCGGGCTGGTGCCGCCCAGTGTGGCGCGTGCGTTGTGGCTGTTGTTGTACCACAGCAACCATGCACCACAGGCAGCGCACCAGAAGTGAACTTGCCAACAACCATCCTGGTGCATAAAGCACGGGCGGCACAGAAAAAGGCCTCAGTGTACCGGGGGCAATGGGTGGGTAAGCAAATGGCACGCTTTATGCTTAAAGGAGTTCACCCAACGCAAAGCGGCGTTGGGTACAGCCTCCGCTAATGACGGCGGGAATCGGGTGAACCTGGGGGTTCGTCCGGCCATTCCAAACCGACAACACGCTGCAAATCGCGGGGGCCTTCATGTTGATCGCCAGCACACATGTGCAGGCCATCAAGGTGGTGTGCAAAGCCCCTCCGATGTGGTGGAGCACTACCAATCATGAAGATCATTGTTATTGGCCACGGCATGGTGGGCCACAAGTTCTTGGAAGAACTGCACCAGCTTCAGTTTCCAGAGGCACAAGTCACGGTGCTGTGCGAAGAGCCACGCATGGCCTACGACCGCGTTCACCTGTCTGCATTTTTTGCCGGCAAAACCGCCGCCGATCTGGCCCTGACCAACGAAGACTTTTTCGTCAACAGCGGTTTTGCAGTTCGTCTCAACAGCCGGGTTGTGTCCATAGACCGCCGCCAGAAAACCGTTTCGACACAGGACGGCACCGTTCTGCCTTACGACAAACTGGTGCTGGCCACCGGCTCTTACCCCTTTGTACCTGCGATCCAGGGCAACGACCGCGCACACTGCTTTACCTACCGCACCATTGAAGACTTGCAAGCCATGCAGGCCTCTGGCAATGTGTCGCGCAGCGGCGTGGTGGTGGGGGGTGGCCTGTTGGGGTTGGAGTGTGCCAAGGCGTTGCGTGATCTGGGGTTGGAGACCCATGTGGTCGAATTTGCCCCGCGTTTGATGGCGGTGCAGGTCGATGACGATGGTGGTCGTATCCTGCGCAGCAAAATTGAGGCACTGGGCGTACACGTTCACACCCGTCGCAACACCCAGGAAATACGGGACGGTGCCACCGCGCGGCACCGCATGGTGTTTGACGACGGCTCGTACCTCGAAACCGACATGATCGTGTTTTCCGCTGGCATCCGCCCGCGCGATGAACTGGCCCGCCAGCATGCGCTGGTAGTGGGGCCGCGCGGTGGGGTGGCCATCGACGACCACTGCCGCACCAGCGATGCCGACATTTACGCCATAGGCGAATGTGCGGCTTGGCGCGATCAACTGTTTGGTCTGGTGGCCCCCGGTTATGCCATGGCCCGTGTTGTGGCGCGCCATGTGTGCGGTCAACCGGATGCTGTGTTTGGTGGTGCCGACCTGAGCACCAAGCTCAAGCTGATGGGGGTGGATGTGGCCAGCATCGGCGATGCCCAAGGGCAAACACCCGGTTGCCGCAGCTTTCGCTACGCCGACGAGCGCAAACAAATCTACAAAAAAATCGTGGTCAGCGAGGACGGCAAGCGCCTGTTGGGTGCGGTGTTGGTGGGCAACGCCGATGAATACGGCACTTTGTTGCAAATGGCATTGAACGCAATTGCCTTGCCGGAGAACCCCGAATTTTTGGTGCTCCCAGCGGGTGATGGCCAGCCCAAACCTGGTCTGGGCCCCGACGCATTGCCCGATACCGCACAGATATGCTCATGCAACAACGTCAGTAAAGGCCAGATCTGTGCGGCGGTGGCCGATGGGGCCACCACGGTCGGTGCCATCAAGGCATGTACCAAAGCCGGAGCAGCTTGTGGGGGGTGTGTGCCACTGGTCACGCAAATCATGAAAGCCGAAATGGCCCGGCGTGGTCTAAAAGTCAACCACCACCTGTGCGAACACTTTGCGTATTCGCGCCAGGAGCTGTTTCACCTCATCCGTGTGGGAGGTATCCGCAGTTTTGAGGAGTTGTTGGCCAAACATGGGCGTGGGCTGGGCTGTGACGTGTGCAAGCCCACCGCTGCGTCAATTTTTGCGTCCTGCTGGAACGAGTTCGTCCTCAAGGGCGAGTTGGCGAGCTTGCAAGACAGCAACGACTATTTTCTGGGCAACATCCAGAAGGACGGCACTTACTCGGTGGTGCCGCGCATGCCCGGTGGCGAGGTCACGCCCGAAGGTTTGATCGCCGTCGGTCAGGTGGCCAAAAAGTACGGCCTCTACACCAAAATCACCGGCGGCCAGCGGGTGGATTTGTTTGGTGCCCGGGTGGAGCAACTGCCTCCCATTTGGGAAGAACTGATTGCCGCCGGTTTTGAATCGGGCCACGCTTACGGCAAATCGTTGCGCACGGTCAAAAGTTGCGTGGGCAGTACTTGGTGCCGCTACGGTGTGGACGATTCGGTGGGCTTGGCGGTGGAGTTGGAAAACCGCTACAAGGGCCTGCGCGCACCGCACAAAATCAAGTTTGGCGTGTCCGGTTGCACCCGCGAGTGTGCCGAGGCCCAAGGCAAGGATGTGGGTCTGATTGCCACCGAGCGTGGCTGGAACCTGTACGTTTGCGGCAATGGCGGCATGAAGCCGCGCCACGCCGAGCTGATCGCCACCGATCTGGGCAAAGCGGAGCTGGTGCGCCTCATCGACCGCTTTTTAATGTTCTATGTGCGCACCGCCGACCGGCTGCAACGCACCAGCACTTGGCGCGAGAGTCTGGAAGGTGGCCTCGATTACCTGAAAGACGTGCTGCTGGGCGACAGCTTAGGCATTGGTGCCGAACTGGAAGCGCAAATGCAGCATGTGGTGGACACCTACCAGTGCGAATGGAAAACCGCCATCAACGATCCCGAGGTGCGCAAACGTTTCCGCTCTTTTGTCAACAGCGAGCAGGCCGACCCGCGCATTGTCTTTGTGCGTGAGCGTGGCCAGATTCGGCCAGCGCGGGCCGAAGAACGTGACTTGGCCTCCACCGACGCTGTGCGCGCTTGACCGTTACAGGAACCCCGTATGACACACCACAACCTGCATTGGACGGCGGTTTGCAACACCGCCGACATCTTGCCCGACACAGGTGTTTGCGCCTTGGTCGGTGACCGGCACATTGCCATTTTCCGCTTGGGGGCCGACCGTTACCACGCCATCGACAACACCGACCCGCGTTCCGGCGCAAGCGTGCTCTCACGCGGCTTGGTTGGCAACTTGGGTGAACACACCGTGGTGGCCTCGCCGCTCTACAAGAACCACTTTGACTTGAACACGGGGCAATGCCTGGAAACCCCCGAGCATGCGGTTCGAGTCTATCCCGTGCAAGTCCGCGACGACCATGTTTTTGTCGCCATTCCCTGAATCCCTTCCAACCCTTCGATAGGAACCACCATGGCTTACCTTGCTCCCGCCGAATTTGTCACCAAAATGGTCGATGCCGGTGAATCCAAGCTCCTGATGTCCACCCGCGACACGCTGGTTCGCTCCTACATGGCCGGTGCCATTTTGGCCCTGGCCGCCGCTTTTGCCGTCAGCGTGACGGTGAACACTGGCAACCCATTGATTGGGGCGCTGTTGTTTCCCGTAGGTTTTTGCATGTTGTACTTGCTGGGTTTTGATTTGCTGACGGGGGTGTTCACACTCGCACCGCTGGCAGTGCTCGACAAGCGCCCCGGAGCCACGTGGAGCGGTGTGATGCGCAACTGGGGGTTGGTGTTTACCGGCAACTTTGCCGGGGCACTGACGGTGGCGTTGTTTATGGCCATCATCTTCACCAACGGTTTTACCGAAGCCCCCAACGCGATTGGCCAAAAAATTGGCCACATTGGCGAGGGCCGCACCGTGGGCTACGCAGCGCATGGGGCAGCAGGCATGTTGACGCTGTTTGTCCGTGCCGTGATGTGCAACTGGATGGTGTCCACCGGCGTGGTGGCGGCAATGATGTCCACCAGTGTGTCTGGCAAAGTGATGGCAATGTGGATGCCCATTCTGGTGTTCTTCTACATGGGTTTTGAGCACAGCATCGTCAACATGTACCTGTTTCCGTCGGGCTTGATGTTGGGCGGCAACTTCACGTTCATGGATTACATGATCTGGAACGAAATCCCGACCGTGCTGGGCAACCTGGTGGGCGGCTTGACTTTTGTGGGCGCAACGCTGTATTCGACGCACTACAAAACAGCTCCCAAGCGCAAAGTGGCCTGATTGTTTGGCATGAACCCCTTGCTTCGTGTGTCCATCGGCCAGCACTCGCTGGCCGGACAGCACGCCACCAACCAGGACTTCTACGGTGCATGGCTCCCTGTGGGCCATTTGCGCACCAGCAAAGGGATTGCTTTGGCGCTGTCGGACGGCATCAGCTCCAGCAATGTTAGCCATATTGCCAGCGCGACCGCTGTCCGCTCGTTTCTCGAAGACTATTTCGCCACCTTTGAAACTTGGACGGTGCGCCGCTCGGCCGAATGTGTGTTGAGCGCCACCAATGCATGGCTCCACGCCCAAACCATGCGTGGCGATGGCCGTTTTGACAAAGACCGTGGGCACGTCTGCACTTTCAGCGCCTTGGTGCTCAAGGGCCGGGAGGCACACCTGTTCCACGTAGGGGATACCCGCGTTTTCCGCCTGCACCCGCAGGCATTGGAGCAATTGACCGAAGACCACCGGGTTTGGCTGTCCTCGACCGAAAGCTGTTTGGCACGGGCCTTGGGCACCAGTCCACACACCAAGATCGACTACCGCTGCTGGGAAGCCGAGGTGGACGAGGTGTATCTGCTGGCCACCGATGGGGCTTACGAGTACCTCGATGTGGCCACCGTCCACCAAGCGTTGGCGCAACATGGCGACGACTTGGATGCCGCTGCCGCTTGGTTGGTGGCCCAGGCCCGCACGCGTGGCAGCCAGGACGATGCCACGTTGCAATTGCTGCGCATTGATGGGTTGCCACAACACAGCACGCCGCATGCCCAGTTGCGTCAGAAGGAACGCCTGTTGCCCCCTTTGCTGACACCGCGTAGCCGTTTTGAGGGCTTTACGGTGGTGCGTGAGTTGCAGGTAAGTGCCCGCAGCCACCTGCACTTGGCGGTGGACGATGCCAGTGGGCAGCACGTGGTGCTCAAAACACCATCGGTGGATTTGCGGGATGATCCCAGTTACCTTGATGGTTTTGTGCTGGAGGAATGGGTGGCGCGGCGTGTGGACAGCCCACATGTCGTGCGGGTTTGGGCGGGTGAGCGGTTGCGCACCCACCTTTGCGTGGCATTGGAGTACATCGAGGGCCAAACTTTGGCGCAATGGATGAGCGATCACCCCAGCCCGTTGCTGGAAGCGGTGCGTGATCTGGTAGCGCAAACAGCAGCGGGGTTGCAAGCCCTGCACCGCCGCGAGATGGTTCACCGCGACTTGCGCCCACACAACGTGATGATCGACCGCAACGGCACAGTCAAGTTGATTGATTTGGCCAGCGTGCAAGTGGCCGGTCTGATCGAGGGGGGGGCCGTCCCTTTGCAGGAAACACCCCCTGGAACATTGCAATACACCGCGCCAGAATGCCTGCTTGGTTATGCAGCCACACCGCAGAGCGATCTGTTCTCACTCGCGGTGATGACCTACCAGATGCTTACGGGCCAACTGCCCTATGGTTTGCATGCAGCCCGCTTGCGTCAGGTGCAAGATCTGCGCCATTTGCGCTATGTACCGCTGCGCAACCACCGTCCAGAACTGCCCGCTTGGTTGGATGCCGTGTTGGGCAAGGCCTTGCATCCCCTGCCTGAGAAGCGGCAAGAGACGCTTTCGGAATTTGTCCACGATCTCCAGTCGCCGGGAGCGTCGTTTCAATCCGTGCAACGGATGCCGTTGATTGAACGCGACCCTGTGCTGTTTTGGAAATGCCTGAGTGCCGTGCTTTTTGTGTGCGTGATCGGGCAGCTTTTTTTCGGGGTATACCGCTCGGGTGTGCCTCCAATCGCTGGTATTTGAAAGGTCTATTTTCATGAACTCCTTCCACACCTTCGAACACGCATCCTGCCCTGTGGTGGTGGCGGGGCAGGTCACGCTGGTGGGGGCTGGGCCGGGCGATCCGGAGCAGCTCACGCTCAAGGCCATCCGGGCGATTGGTGCGGCCACTTTTTTGCTGGTGGACGATTTGGTGAACGAGGCGGTGTTGCAGTACGCAGGCCCACGTGCCCGCATCGTGCGGGTGGGCAAGCGTGGTGGCAAGGTGTCCACTTCACAGGCTTTTATCGACAGTCTGATGGTCAAAGCCGCCAAAGAAGGGGAAAGTGTGGTGCGGCTCAAGGGGGGGGATCCGCTGGTTTTTGGCCGTGGTGGCGAGGAGATGGAATACCTCCGTGCGCACGGCATTCAGGTCAACGTGGTCAATGGCATCAGCGCCGGTTTGTCCAGCGCCAGCGCGCTGGGGGTGGCACTGACGCACCGCGAAAAAGCGCACGGTGTGGTCTTTGTCACTGGCCACGCCAAGCCTGGTGGCGAGGAAGTGGACTGGAGTGTTTTGGCCCGTACCGCACACCATATTGGGTTGACGCTGGTGATTTACATGGGCGTGGCCAATGCGGCCACCATCCAAGCGGGGTTGTTGCAAGGGCTTACGCCCGACACCCCAGCCGCTATTGTCCAAAACGCCAGCCACCCAGAAGAGCGTCATGCGGTGTGCCGTTTGGCCGATTTGTGTGCAACGTTGACACGCGAAGCATTGAGCAGCCCGTCGGTCATCGTTGTGGGGGATGTGTTGGCAGGCCTGGCACAGGTATCGGCGGTCACACCGTCGTACACCCGTTACGCCGCATAGGCTGGGTACCTGTGGTCACGGCTGGGTGCGTGTTGCGGGTTTGTTTTCCACCGCGCGTTCGGCGTAGGTGTTAAAGCGCCAGGCTGTGCCTTCTTGCGTGATACGGTGCCAGACGGTGCGTTTTTCCGCTGGGCGCATGGCGGGCCAGTGTTGCACTTCGTCAAAGGTGCGGCCACAGCCTTTGCAGACCTCATCACCTTGGCTGGTGGAACAGATGGCGATGCAGGGGGTGTCGGGGGTGGTGTCGTACCACGCTTTCCAAGCGGCGTAGGCTTTGGGCGGCATGGTGGCTTCGTCGGCTTCTTCTTCGTGGTAGTACACCATCAGGGCGTACACCTCGGCCAGCGCCCGCGTTTCCGAGGCCAGCAGCACGCCATCGCGCGAAGGTTTGCGTTGTCGCCAATGGTTGATGGCGGCTTCAATGTCGGTGATGTGGATGGCGGCCATGGTGGAAGTCCTGCGCGTGAGGGGTAAAGCACAAAAGAATCTGGCTTTATTGTGCGGCTTTTTGGGTGGGTTGCACGCAGTTTAGGGTGTGCCGGGGTCGCCTTTGCGCCGTTCGCGTTCTTCGCGCAGTTCGTCGCGCACGCGCTGTTCGGTGGCGTGGCTGCGCGCGTCCAGTATCGAGAGTTCGTAGTGGTCTTGCACCGGTTGGCTGCGTGCCAGGGTTTGCGCGGCTTTGAAGCGTGCCAGCGCGCCGGGTGCGTCTTGTTGCGCCAGTTGGACTTCGGCTTCGGCGCGGGCAGCGGCCACGGGTTGTTGTTGGGCGCGGTGCAGTGCGGCCAGGGTTTGCCAGGCCAGCGCGTCGTCAGGATGCTGGGCAGTCCAGGTGCGCAGTTGTTCGGTGGCTTGGCGTTGCACGGCGGCGGGAGCCTCCAGCGCGGTGCTGGCCCCCAGCAGCAGGGCTTCGCGCTGCGGGCTGGCCAGCGCCTGCTGGCGCAGGGTAGCCACATCCTGCCCGGCACCTTGTGGCAGGCGCAGTTGGTGCAGCACTTCCAGCGCCAACCAGCGGATGCTGTCGCTGGCTACGGCGTGGTCGGGTGGGGCCGCTTGCAGGGCTTGCAGGTTGCGCAAGGTGGCCGCAACATCGCGCAAACGTGCTGCCGCCAAGGTGGCGGCGTAACGGATGCCCAAGGTGGTGGCATCGCGCACAGGGGCGTTGGCGGTGTTGTCGCCGTGGCGCACCAGGGCGCGCAGGCGGTCGATGTCGGTTTCGGCCAGCACGCGGGCGCGCGCCGCCATCAGGGCGTGGTAGCTGGGGTGGATGGCCGTTGCGCTGGCGCTGTGGTGGTTGTGTTCGGCGCGGGGGTCGAGTTGCACACGGGCGCGCATGTCGGCCATGCGTTCGGTGGTAAGCGGGTGGCTGCGCAGGTAGGCAAAACTGCCATCGTCGTTGAGCCGTGCTGCCTGTTGCAGTTTGTCGAACATGGTGACGAAGCCGTTGCGTTCGAACCCGGCTTCGCTGAGCACGCCAAAACCCACGCGGTCGGCTTCGCGTTCCATGTCGCGCGAGAAATTGAGCTGCGATTGCAGCGCCACCGCTTGCCCACTGGCGATGGCGGCCCCGGCCAAGTCGGCATTTTTGCTTTGGCTGGCGGCCAGTGCGCCCAGCACCAGCGCGGCCATCATCAACGGTGCGGTGCGTTCTTGTTGCGTCAGCAGGCGCGCAATGTGGCGTTGCGAGACGTGGCTCAGCTCGTGTGCCAGCACCGAGGCCAGTTCATCCGCATTGGCCACAGTGGCGATCAGCCCCAGATGCACACCCAGATAGCCCCCCGGCAACGCAAAAGCGTTGACACTGCGGTCGCGTGCCAACAGCAGTTGCCAGGCAAAGCGCTGTGCCAGTTCGGGTGAAACCTCGCCGCGCGCCTGTGCCGCTGCCAGCAGCGGTTGCCAGATGCGTTGCAGGTAGGCTTGCAGCGCGGGGTCGTCCAAGTAATCGGGGTCACGGTAGATGTTGCGCGCGATACGGTCGCCAATGCGGCGTTCTTCGCTCAAAGGCAAGGCACCGTCGTCCCCCAGCGCGGGCAGGCTGGTGTTGGAGCTTGGCCCGGCCTGCGCAGCACTGTGCAGGGGGGCGGCGCTGATACCGCTGGTGGCGGCGGTCAGCAGCAGGGCCAGGCCAGAGGCAACCCAGCGTTGTAAGCGGTGGCGGCGGATAGGTGTGTGGGGCATGGGGTACACAAAAGCCGATGGGAGCCGCTATTGTGGACGCACCCGCCAGCGCCGTGCGCAAAAAAACGGTGGTGGCCGTGTGGCCAGCACCGTCAAAACGTCCCGCTGAACGGCGGACGGAATCGGTATCAGAACGCTTTGACCAGCGTAGCGCGGTACATGTTGCCTTTGGGCTCTGCGCCGCTGCCGCCTTCGACGCTGTATTCTTTGTAGACCGCACCTTTGAGGAACATGCCCGCTCCAGGCACTGGGTACACCACCTCGGCACCCAGCGCGTGGCGCGACGACTTGCCATTGGCGGCTTTAGCTCCGCTGTCCTCACTCAACTGCCATTGGCTGTAACCAACCACGCCCAGTTGGTACGCGCCCAGGTTCTTGCCTACACCCCATTCCAGCGACAACTGGTTGCCGGGGCGCACGCCGTTGTCTTTTTTACCGTGGCGCTCAAAGCGGAACAGCGCCGAGCCTGAGATCGATTTGGCGGGGTCGAAGTAGTACGTCACACCACCGGTGAGCATGGTGGACTTGTAGCCTTTGCCCACCGCAGCGGGGCCGCTGGTGCTGGCGGTGTCGAGCCACATACCGGCAGCGGCCACGGCATCCCATTGGGCACCATGCCAGCCCAGCACCAGTGGGCCTACATACACGTCGCCCACGCCGCTGTCGCTGTCGTCAATGCCGGCGGCCTTGATGTCGAGCGAGGTTTTGATGACGGGGATGATGGCCTCAAAACCGTAATCGGCCCCCAGCACCTTGGTGTCGGTGACTTTGACGAAACGGTTGACCAAGGCGGTCACACTGCCGGTGTTGCTGCCGGGCAGGTTTTTGTCGCTATCGGGCTGGCGAAAGCTGTTGATGTCGTAATGCACCAAGTAGCCCAGGTAGTAATTGCCCGCTGGGGGCACGCTGGAGCCTTGCAGGCCTTCCACGCCAGTCACGTAATGGCCTTCGGCGTGGGCGGCACCGGCCAGTAGGGCGGCGGCCAAGGCCAAAGCGGTGGGGACAAAGCGGGCGGTACGGGTGGTGCGGTGCGTCATGGCGGTCGGTCTCCTCTTGCGGGTGGTTATCGGGGGGTGAAATGGGCAGGGTAGGGGCAAAAAAACAGGAATGTCC
>JBLIZX010000193.1:0-16350 GCA_048860285.1 Macromonas sp.
GCTTTGTCCCGGTTGTATGGCCACTGGCTGAACCAACGCTATGGCAAAGCGTTGTCGATTGCGCGGGCCTGCGTGCGCCAGTTGCCCAACGATTTTTTGTTGCAACACATTTTGGCGCATGTTCAACACCAAGTAGCTGCAACCCCTTGCGAGGTTGCTTCAACATGAAAGTCTTGGCCACCGGTGTGTTTGATTTGTTCCACGTGGGCCACTTGCGTTACTTGCAATACGCCCGCGCACAAGGCGACCATTTGAGTGTGGCTGTGACACCCGACGCGTTGGCGCTGGAACGCAAGAAGAAACGGCCCAGCATCGACCAAACCCAACGCTTGGAAATAGTGCGTGGTTTGGCGTGCGTGGCGTGGGCCGACTACATGCCCTCGTCGTTGGAGGAGGTGGCACAGGCCACCGCATGGATCTGTGCTTGGGGCGTGGACACAGTGGTGGTGGGCGGTGAATGGCAAGGCAGCGCACGCTGGCAACGTCTGACACCGGCTTTGGCGCAACACGGCATTGCCGTGTGTTTTGCGCCACACACCACCGGCATATCCAGCACCCAGATTGTGGAACGGATTGTGGAACGCCACCGCCAGAAAATGGAAACGGGCACACCGTAAACCCCAGTGTGCCCGTTTGAACAAGGTTGGGCAGGGCGCACCGCCTCCACAGCTGCGCGCCCCACCCTTCCGGGTGGTGTTCCCTGTCGGGTTTCCCTTTAACCACCCCCTCCCATTCTGACCAGCCACAGCGTGACACCGGGGAACGTCACCAGCAGCACAATGCGCAGCAAATCGGAAGCCAGGAACGGCATCACACCTTTGGCCGTTTCGATGTAGGGCACGTCTTTGGCCATTTTTTGGATGATGAACAGGTTCATGCCCACCGGCGGGTGTACCAACCCAATCTCCACCACCATCAGCGCCAGAATGCCAAACCACACCGACTTGTCGTTCACGCTCATGCCCCAAAAGTCCAACCCCATCACCATCGGGTAGAAGATCGGGATGGTCAGCAGGATCATGGCCAGCGAATCCATCACGCAACCCAGCAGGACGTACACCACCAAAATAGCGATCAGTACCATCAGCGGTGGCAGGCCCGAGTTCTTGACCCATTCGGCCAGTTCAGCGGGCAGTTGCGTCAGCGCCAAGCCGGAGTTGAGCAGGTCGGCCCCCAGCAGCACCATGAAGATCATGGCCGTGGCGTGCGCCGTACCAATCAGGCTGGCCTTGACACCTTTCCAGCGCATGCCGCCCACCAACGCCAGCACACCGCAGGCAGCGGCACCGATGGAGGCCGCTTCGGTCGGGTTGGCCCAACCACCGTAGATGCCCACAATCACCACCGCAAACACGCCCATCACCGGCAGCACCGCCAGCGTGGAGGCCAGGCGCTCGGCCCAGCTGTGTTTTTCGCTGGCCGGGCCGGCACTGGGGTTGAGCGTGACGATGATTTTGATGACCAGCATGTAGCCCACCATCGCAATCAGGCCAGGAATGACCGCCGCCATGAACAGCTTGCCAATGGACTCTTGCGTCAGCACCGCGTAGATCACCAACGGCACCGACGGCGGGATCATGATGCCCAGCGTGCCCGCTGCCGCCAGCGTGCCGGTGGACAAGCGGCCCGAGTAGCCGTGCGCCTTGAGTTCTGGCAATGCCACTTGTGCCATCGTGGCAGCGGTGGCCAACGATGAACCACAGATGGCCCCAAAGCCCGCACAGGCTCCGGTGGAAGCCATGGCCAGCCCCCCGCGCCAGTGGCCCATGAAGGCCGCGGCAAACTTGAACAGCGCGCGCGACAGGCCACCGTGGGTAGCAAACTGGCCCATGAGCATGAACAGCGGAATCACCGCCAAGTCGTAGTTGGACAAGCGGGCGTAGGCCAGGTGGTTCAACGTGAACAGCAGCGACGAAGCGTCACCACCGTTCATGGCCAGAAAGCCCACGGCACCGCCAATCAACATGCCCACGCCCACGTGGATGCGCATGGCCAACAGCACCATGAGCCCCGCAAAAATCCACAATCCAATGGCCATGCCGCTCATTTTTGACCTCCCAAAGCCAGACCCAGTGATGTTTGCGTCCGGTACAGACCTGCCAAAGTCAACAGCACAAAGCTGGGCACCATCAGCACCACCGGCTGCCACACGGGAATCAGCAGCAAGGTGGACACTTCCATGTTTTCGTGTGTTTCGAGCACGTACAACGCGGTACGCCACGTCAACACAGCCGCAACGATCGCAATCAAGGCGTGGGCTACGGCATCAAGCCACGCACGGCCACGCTGGCTCATCCAAGTGGTCAGGGCATCGACTTTGATGTGGTGGTCTTCCAGTTCGCAAATGGGCAGGAAGGCGGCCGATCCAATGGCCGCGCCCATCATGAGCAGTTCCATGTCGCCTTCAATGGGGTGCGAGAACAACTTGCGCCCCACAATGGAGACGATGGACATGACGACAATGGCCACAAAAACAAAGCCACCGCCCAACGCCCACCAAGTGGTAATTTGGTGCAACCAGTGCGCCAGGCCCGTCTTTGGAGCGTGCGACGCGTGGTCACCGCTGTCAGGGACTAATTCAGCCATGGGTTATTGATGAAAAAAAGGTTGAAAAAAGGTCGCCTCACATGGCGGCGTAATTGGGGCCACCACCACCTTCTGGTGTGACCCAGACGATGTTTTGTGTCGGGTCTTTGATGTCGCAGGTTTTGCAGTGCACGCAGTTTTGGGCGTTGATTTGCAAACGCTGCTGACCACCGTCGGCGGCCACGAATTCGTACACGCCCGCTGGGCAGTAGCGGCTTTCGGGCCCAGCGAATTGCGCCAGGTTGGTGGTTACGGGCACCGCCGTATCTTTGAGCGTGAGGTGAGCGGGTTGGTTTTCTTCGTGGTTGGTGCTGCTGAGGAAAACGCTGGACAGGCGGTCGAACGTCAACTGGCCATCCGGCTTGGGGTAGTCGATGCGGGGCATGTGCTGCGCTGGCTGCAAGCGGGTATGGTCGGCGGCGTGCGTGTGGACTGACCACGGCGCGCGCTGCACGCCCAGGCGGGGCAGCAACCAGTGTTCCACGCCGGTCATCAAGGCCCCGATGTGGTTGCCTTTTTTGAACCAGGCCTTGAAGTTGCGCGCACGGTCGAGCTCGCGGTACAACCAGCTGCGCTCAAACGCGGCCGGATAAGCGTCGAGCTGGTCGCTGCTGCGGCCCGCTTGCAGGGCCTCAAACGCGGCTTCGGCGCACAACATGCCACTTTTGATGGCGGCGTGGCTGCCTTTGATGCGTGCAGCGTTGAGGAAACCCGCATCACAACCCACCAGCGCCCCGCCCGGAAACACGGTGTGCGGCAAGGCGTTCAAGCCACCAGCGGCAATGGCACGCGCACCGTAACCAATGCGCCGCCCACCTTGCAGGTGTGCGCGCACCGATGGGTGGGTTTTCCAACGCTGCATTTCTTCAAATGGACTGAGCCACGGGTTGGCGTAATCCAACCCCACCACCAAACCGAGCGCCACCTTGTTGCCTTCGAGGTGGTACAGGAAACCACCACCGTAGGTGCTGTTGTCCAGCGGCCAGCCCGTGGTGTGAACCACCAGGCCGGGTTGCGCCTGTTCGGCGGGAATTTCCCACAGCTCTTTGATGCCCAAGCCGTAGCTTTGCGGGTCACGGCCTGCATCGAGCTTGAAACGCTGGAGCAACTGCTGACCCAAATGGCCGCGCGCACCTTCGGCAAAAATGGTGTACTTGGCTTCCAGCTCCATGCCCAACTGGAAATGCGCCGTGGGCTCACCGTTTTTGCCCAAGCCCACGTGGCCGGTGGCCACGCCTTTGACGGCACCGTTGTCGTGGTACAGCACCTCGGCGGCGGCAAAACCGGCAAAGATCTCCACCCCCAACGCCTCGGCTTGTTCGGCCAGCCAGCGCGTGACCGCGCCCAGGCTGATGACGTAGTTGCCGTGGTTGTGCAGGTTGTTGGGCACCAGCCAGTCTGGCACACGGCTGGCGGTGCTGGCATTTTTGAGGATCAGCACGTCGTCGCGCGTGACGGGTTGGTGCAACGGTGCTTGGCGCTCTTGCCAGTCGGGCAGCAGCTCGCTCAGGGCCACCGGATCCATGACCGCCCCCGACAGGATGTGCGCCCCAGGCTCAGAGCCTTTTTCGAGCACGCACACGCCAATGTCAACGCCTTGTTGCGCCGCCAGTTGCTTGAGGCGGATGGCGGCGGACAACCCCGCTGGGCCAGCCCCGACGATCACCACGTCGTAGCTCATGGCCTCGCGGGGACCGTATTGTTCCAACAAGTGGGCGGAAACGTTCACAGCGGCACCCACCGTTACAGGGCTTGCACCAGCTCAGGAATGGCGGTGAACAGGTCCGCCTCCAGCGCGTAGTCGGCAATGGCAAAAATCGGGGCATCCGGGTCTTTGTTGATGGCCACAATGACTTTGGATTCTTTCATGCCCGCCACGTGCTGGATGGCCCCCGAGATGCCCACGGCGATGTAGAGCTGCGGGGCCACGATTTTGCCGGTCTGGCCCACTTGCAGGTCGTTGGCCACATAGCCCGCATCCACCGCCGCGCGGCTGGCCCCCACGGCAGCACCGAGTTTGTCGGCCAGCGGGAACAGGATCTCGTTGAACTTGCTGGCGCTGCCCAGCGCACGCCCACCCGACACCACCACTTTGGCGGTGGCCAGTTCGGGGCGTGCGTTTTGGGCCAGCTCGTTGGCCACAAAGGTGCTGGAGCCGGTATCGGCCACAGCAGGCAGTGCCTCGATGCTGGCACTGCCGCCAGTGGCGGCAGCGGCTTCAAATGCGGTGCCACGGATGGTCAACACTTTGTGTGCGTCCAGGCTTTGCACGGTGGCAATGGCGTTGCCCGCGTAAATGGGGCGCTCGAAGGTGTCGCGGTCCACCACTTTGGTGGCTTCGCTGATTTGGGCCACGTCCAGCAAGGCCGCCACACGCGGGGCCACGTTTTTGCCATCGCTGGTGGCGTTGAACAGGATGTGGCTGTAACGGGTGGCCACGGTCAACACTTGGGCCGCCAGGTTTTCGGCCAAGGGGTGGGCCAAGCAAGCGGCATCGGCGTGCAGCACTTGGGCCACACCCGCCACTTGGGCCGCCGCTTGGGCCGCGGCGGTGCTGTTGTGGCCCGCCACCAGCACATGCACATCGCGGTCGATCTGTGCCGCTGCGGCAATGGTGTTCAGGGTGGTGCCTTTGAGGGACACGTGGTTGTGTTCGGCGATGACGAGGACACTCATGGAATCTGGCTCCTGTGGGTTGCTCAAGGCGGGGGTCAGAGGACTTTGGCTTCGTTTCTGAGTTTGTCGATCAGGGTGGCCACGTCGGGGACGCGGATGCCCGCCTTGCGGGCTGGCGGCTCCGAAACTTTGAGGGTTTTCAAGCGCGGGGTCACGTCCACGCCCAGTGCCTCGGGGGTGCAGGTGTCCAGCGGCTTTTTCTTGGCCTTCATGATGCTGGGCAGGGTGGCGTAACGCGGCTCGTTGAGGCGCAAGTCGGTGCTCAGCACAGCGGGCAAGGTCAGCGTCAAGGTTTCGAGGCCACCATCGACTTCGCGCATAACGCAGGCTTGGCCATCGGCCACCGTGACTTTGGAGATGAAGGTGCCTTGCGGCACGTTGGCCAGTGCGGCCAGCATTTGCCCGGTCTGGTTGGCATCGTCGTCAATGGCTTGTTTGCCCAGCACCACCAAGCCCGGCTGTTCTTTGTCCATCAGGGCTTTGAGCAGCTTGGCCACCGCCAGCGGTTGCAGTTCGGCGGTGGTTTCGACCAAGATGGCGCGGTCGGCCCCCATCGCGAGTGCGGTACGCAGGGTTTCTTGGCACTGTGCGGGGCCACACGAGACGGCCACCACTTCGGTGGCCACGCCTTGTTCTTTGAGCCGCACCGCCTCTTCCACCGCAATTTCGTCAAAAGGGTTCATGCTCATTTTGACGTTGGCGGTGTCCACCCCCGATTGGTCGGGCTTGACGCGCACTTTGACGTTGTAGTCCACCACACGCTTGACGGGAACCAAAATTTTCATCGCAATACCTTTGTGGGTTAGCAGAGGCGGTGGGACACCACCGCCGTCGGGTGTGTTTACTTGACCGCCTTCATGTACTTGGCCCCAATGGCGTGGACTTCGGCCGCCAGTTTGGTGCCGTCCAGGCCTTTGGCGCTGGCTTGCTTGATCCAGTCGGTTTCCACCGAGGCGGTGGTTTGCTTGAGCTGGTTGTATTCAGCGTCTTTGATGATGAGGGTCTTGTTGCCTTGGGCGGTCAGCTTTTTGCGGCTGTCGGCAATGCCTTCATCCCACACTTTGCCGCACAAGTCCACCAGCGCCTGGCCGCTGTGCTTGTCGATCACGGCTTTGAGGTCGGGCGACAGGCCGTCGTACTTGGCCTTGTTCATCATGATGGCCATGGGGGTTTGCACAAAACCGGGCTGGTTGGCCGCACCTTCCATGTGGTATTTGGTCACTTCATCCACCTTGATGGCGGGCAACACTTCCCACGGGATCATGGCACCGTCGATCACGCCTTTGGAGATGCCTTCGGTGACTTGGCCCAGCGGCATGTTGACGGGCGTGCTGCCCATGGCGGACAAAAACAGTGCCGCAAAGCGCGATGGGCTGCGCACCTTCAAACCCTTGAGGTCGGCGGGCGACATGATGGGCTTGCTGGCGGTGCTGATGATGCTGTTGCCGCCGGTGTGGATGGCCAGCAGCTTGTACGCCTTGTAATCGTCCATGGCGTACTTTTGCGTGAATTCCCACATGGCGCGCGAGCCGTTGAGGCCGTCGGGCGGCAACGAGAACGGCAGTTCCAGCGCCTCGGTGCGCGGGAAGCGACCGGTGGAGTAACTCGGCGAAGTCCACACCACATCGGCCACACCGTTTTTCACTTGGTCGGCCAACTGGGCGGGGGTGCCACCCAGCGTCAACGATGGGTACATCTGGCACTTGAGCTTGCCGCCCGAGTCTTTCTCGATGGCGGCACACCACACGCCCGCCACCTTGGTGTTGAAGTTGGAGTTGGCCGGCAAGAAATGGGAATAACGCAGCACAACTTGTTGTGCCTGCGCCTGTTGCGCCCCCAGCAACACCGGCAACGCCAGCGCCACACCCGCCAGCCAGCGGCCAGAGGCGATGTTGGAAACCGTGCGTGCAACCGTGCGCGGCGAGGAAGTGGTGGTGTGGGTCACTTGCGTGTTCTCCTGTGAAACAAGGGTGGATGAAGGGAAAACCGTGTACTAGGCACGGCTTTTAGTTATTTTTGAATAACTATATTTTCACGTCAACTGGGGAGAAATACCGTCAGGGTTTTCCCTAAAGTCCATGATTTGCGGTCTAATTTCTCAAATAAGTTTTTAAAAAACAAATACTTGTTGTTTTTTGAGAAATTTTTTAAGGGTTAACCCTTAAAAAAACAGCCTCCCCAGCCTTCGGCATATTGGTTATAGTTGATAACTACATAGACCAAAGACCATTGGACCCAGCACACCATGACCCACACCAGCCAACAGCCCGTTCAACTCGACATGCAAGGTGATATTGCGGTGGTGCGGCTTTGCCGCCCGGCCAAGCGCAACGCCCTGAGCGACAGCTTCATCATTGCTCTGCGCGACACCTTCCAAAACCTGCCCAAAAACGCGCGTGCCGCCGTCATCCACGGCGAAGGCAACCACTTCTGCGCTGGGCTGGACCTGTCGGAACTGGAAGAACGCGACGCAGGCGAAGGCGTACACCACTCGCGCATGTGGCACCAGGCGCTGGACTGCGTGCAGTTTGGCGCGGTGCCGGTGGTGGCTGCACTGCACGGTGCGGTGGTGGGCGGCGGGTTGGAGCTGGCCAGCGCCTGCCACATCCGTGTGGCCGATGAGACCACCTTCTTTGCCTTGCCCGAAGGTACGCGCGGCATTTTTGTGGGCGGTGGTGGCTCGGTGCGCGTACCCAAACTGATTGGCGCAGCCCGCATGGCCGACATGATGTTGACAGGCCGCGTGTACAACGCCGCCGACGGCGAACGTGTGGGCTTGGCGCAATACCTGGTGCCCACTGGTACGGCACTGGACAAAGCCCTGGAACTGGCCGGCAAGATCGCCACCAACGCGCCGCTGACCAACTACGCGCTGATGCACGCCCTGCCGCGCATTGCCGAACAACCCGCCGACCACGGCCTGTTCACCGAGGCACTGATGGCCTCCATCAGCCAATCCGCCCCCGAAGCCAAAGCCCGTGTGCGTGCCTTCCTCGAAGGCAAAGCCGCCAAAGTCCAAAAAGCCTGATTTCACCCACACCGCTGGAAGAGACATGGTGAACTCAACACACACACGCTACCGGCCCCTGACTTTTGGTGTCACCCGCGTCAAACTGCGCGATGGTGCCCCCGGCACCCACTACCTGAGCGCCGAGCCTGAGCTGCAACCCTACGCCCGCACCCTGACCGAGCGGCTGCAACACTGGGCCAGCGTGGTACCCGACCGCACCTGGATGGCGCGCCGCCAGCGCGTGCCGGGCAGCGCCAGCGCCACACCGCAAGGCGACTGGCAACACATCAGCTACGCGCAAGCTTGGAGCCAAGCCCGCCGCATCGCCCAAGCCCTGCTGCAACGTGGCCTGAGCGTGGAGCGGCCTGTGGTCGTGCTGTCCGAAAACAGCCTCGAACACGCGCTGCTGGCGCTGGGCTGCATGCTGGCGGGCATCCCCTACGTGCCCACCTCACCGGCCTACTCCATCGTCAGCACCGACTACGACAAACTGCGCCACGTGCTGCGCAGCGTTACACCCGGCCTGCTGTTTGCCACCGACGCGCAACGCTACGGTAAAGCCTTGAGCGCCGTGGCCAGCGACGACATGGAAGTGGTGTTGGTTGAAGGCCAACTGGATGGCCGCGCCAGCACCCCATTTGCCGACCTGTTGGCCACGCCCGACACCCCAGCGGTGGACGCGGCCATTGCCGCCACCGGCCCCGACACCATCGTCAAATTCCTGTTCACCAGCGGTTCCACCAAACTGCCCAAGGCCGTCATCAACACCCAGCGCATGCTGTGCGCCAACCAGCAGCAGATGCGCCAGTCCATGCCCGCCATTGCCGACGAAACCTTGGTGCTGGTGGACTGGCTGCCGTGGAACCACACCTTTGGCGGCAACCACAACTTCAACATGGTGCTCTACAACGGCGGCACCCTGTACATCGACGACGGCAAACCCACCCCCGCGCTGGTGGGCGAGACCTTGCGCAACCTGCGCGAAATTGCGCCCACCTTCTACTTCAACGTGCCCACCGGCTTTGAAGCCATTGCCAACGCGATGCGCGAAGACGCACAACTGCGCCGCACGCTGCTGTCGCGGGTACGCATGTTCTTCTACGCCGCCGCTGCGCTGGCCCAACCCATCTGGGACAGCCTCTACGAAAGCCAAGAGCGCGAAATTGGCGAACGCATCGTCATGGCCTGTGGGCTGGGCATGACCGAATCGGCCCCGTTTGGCCTGTTCGTCACCAGCCCCAACGTCAAAGCCGGCGACGTGGGCGTGCCCACCCCTGGTCTCGAAGTCAAGCTGGTGGACATGGGCGACAAAACCGAACTGCGCTACCGTGGCCCCAACATCACCCCCGGTTACTGGCGCGCCCCCGACGACACCGCCGCCGCCTTTGACGAAGAAGGCTTCTTCCAGTCCGGCGATGCGGTCAAGTGGATCGACGAAACCGACATCCACCAAGGCCTGAAGTTCGATGGCCGCATTGCCGAGGACTTCAAGCTGGCCACCGGCACCTTTGTGAGTGTGGGGCCGCTGCGCAGCAAGATCATTGCCGCCGGTGCACCTTACGTGCAGGACGTGGTCATCACGGGCCTGAACATGAAGGAAATTGGTGCCATGGTGTTCCCCACCCCGGCGGTGCGCACACTCAGCGGCTTGCCCGCCGATGCTTCCATGCACGACGTGGTGGACAGCGCGCCGGTGCTGGCCCATTTCCAAGACGTGCTCAACGGGCTGGTACGCCAGTCCACCGGCAGCGCCAACCGCGTGGCGCGCCTGTGCCTGCTGGCCGATCCGCCCACGCTGGACCGGGGCGAGATCACCGACAAAGGCTCAATCAACCAGCGCGCCATCCTGACCCACCGCGCCGAAACCGTGGCCAAGCTGCACGCCGACGAACTGCACTACATCCTCAAACCCCAAGTCTGAACCGGGAGACATCACATGGCACAACAAGGCTTTTTCAACGCATTCAACGACGTTTGGATGCTCGACGGTGTGCGCACCCCCATGGTCGATTACTGCGGCGCACTGGGCCACATTTCGCCCACCGATCTGGGCATCAAAGCGGCCCGCGAGGCCCTCAAGCGCAACGGCCTGAGCGGGGCCGACATCGGCTCCGTCATCACCGGCAACATGGCCCCTGGCGACTTTGACCAGTTCTTTTTGCCGCGCCACATTGGCCTGTACGCGGGCGTGCCGCAAGCTGTGCCCGCCATCATGGTGCAACGCATCTGTGGCACGGGTTTTGAGCTGTTCCGCCAAGCGGGCGAGCAAATCGAAGCGGGCGCGTGCGACACCGCACTGGTGGTGGGCACCGAAAGCATGACGCGCAACCCCATTGCCGCGTTCGACCACCGCACCGGCTTCAAACTGGGCGCGCCCGTGGGCTTCAAAGACTACATGTGGGAAGCCCTGAAAGACCCAGCAGCGGGCATCAACATGATCCAGACCGCCGAAAATTTGGCGGTCAAATACGGTATCAGCCGCGCAGATGTAGACCAGTTTGCCGCCGACTCCTTTGCCAAGGCCGTGGCGGCACAAGAAAACGGTTTTCTGGCCGGTGAAATTGTGCCCGTGGTGACCGAGAAGTTTGAACTGGAAGGCTACAAACCACGCGGCATCAAACTGCAAGGCAAAGTCACCGAAGTTGCCACCGACACCCACCCACGCGTCTCGCCCGTGGAAGTGCTGGCCAAGCTGCGCCCGGTGTACGAAGGCGGTGTGCAAACCGGCGGCAACAGCTCGGCGCTGGTGGATGCGGCGGCCGCTTGCGTCGTCACCTCTGGGGCTTATGCCCAAGCCCACGGCAAAAAGCCGCTGGCGCGCGTGGTGGCCGCAGCAGCGGTGGGCGTACCACCCGAAATCATGGGCATTGGCCCAGCACCGGCCATCCGCCTGCTGCTGGAGCGCACCGGCCTGCAACTCAGCGACATTGGCCGCTTTGAGATCAACGAAGCCCAAGGCGCGCAAACCCTGGCCGTGGGCCGCGAACTGGGCATGGACTTGAGCAAGCTCAACGTCAACGGCGGTGCCATCGCTTTGGGCCACCCGCTGGCCTGCACCGGTGTGCGCCTGACCATCACCTTGGCACGCGAACTGCGCCGCAGCGGCTTGCGCTACGGCATCTCCAGCGCCTGCGTGGGCGGTGGTCAAGGCATCGCCTTGCTGATTGAAAACCCCGACGCGGCCTGATCCAGCGCACCACACCTTTCACCAGAACATCGGGACACTTGCACATGAAAATCATCAACGCCGACCAAGCCGGCGCACTCATTCAGGACAACGCCACCATCTTTTTGGGGGGCTTGGCCATGGCCGGACTGGCCGAAGAAGTGCTGCAAGGCATTGAACGCCGTTTTCTGAACACCGGCCACCCGCAAATGGTCAGCACGTGGGCGTGCGGGGCCATTGGCAACGCGGGCGAAGCGGGCATGAAGCACTTTGCGCACAAAGGCCTCATCAAGCGCGTGGTGGCCGGTCACTTCGGGCAAACCGGCAAAGAAATGATGCGCATGGTGGCCGAAGGCGAAGTGGAAGCCTACAACTTCCCACAAGGCTCGCTGTCGCACCTGACACGCCAAATCGCCAACCGTTCCCCCGGTTTGCTGACCAAAGTGGGGTTGGGCACATTTGTTGATCCGCGCCAAGAAGGCGGCAAGATGAACACCGTCTCCAACGAAGATTTGGTGAAGGTGGTGGACTTTGAAGGCGAGGAGTGGCTGTACTACGCGCCGCCCCGCATCGATGTGGGCATCATCCGGGGCACCGTGGCCGACGAAAACGGCAACATTTCTTTGGAAAAAGAAGGCGTGTTGCTGGAGCAGCTCTCCATTGCCCAAGCCGCCAAACGCTGGGGTGGCATCGTCATCTGCCAGGTGGAGCGCGTGGTCAAGGCGGGCAGCTTGCACCCCAAATCGGTCAAGGTGCCGGGCTTTATGGTGGACTACGTGGTGGTGGCGCAACCGCAGAACCACATGCAATCCATTGCCACCCAGTACAACCCAGCGTTCAGCGGAGAAGTGCAAGTGCCGGTGGGCTCGCTGGAGCCGATGGCGCTGGACGAGCGCAAGGTGATTGCCCGACGCGCCGCGCTGGAACTGCACCCCGGCGCGCAAACCAACCTGGGCATTGGTGTGCCAGCGGGCATTCCGTCCGTGGCGGCCGAAGAAGGCGTGGCCGACCAGCTCACCCTGAGCATCGAATCCGGTGTCAACGGTGGCGTACCGGCACAGTTGGGCGATTTTGGCCTGTCGTACAACCCCGAATCCATGATCGAACAAAGCGCACAGTTCGACTTCTACGACGGCGGCGGACTCGATGCCACCTTCTTGGGGCTGGCACAAACCGACATCCACGGCAACGTCAATGTCAGCAAGTTCAATGGCCGCCCAGTGGGCTGCGGGGGCTTCATCAACATCACGCGCTCCACCCCCAAGGTGGTGTTCTGCGGCAGCTTCACCGCTGGCGGCCTCAAGGTTGGCGTGGGCAACGGTCAACTGACGATTGAGCAAGAGGGCCGCTCGCCCAAGTTCATCGAACACGTGGAACAAATCACCTTCAACGGCCACGATGCGGCCCTGCGCCAGCAACAGGTGCTGTTCATCACCGAACGCGCGGTGTTCCACCTCACCCCCGACGGGCTGGAGCTGGTGGAAATCGCCCCCGGCATCGACTTGGAACGCGACGTGCTGGCCCACATGGCCTTCAAGCCCATCATGCGCGATGTCAAGCTGATGGATCCCGGCATCTTCAGCGAACACTGGGGCGGTTTGGCCGCTGCGCTGCAAAAGCACTGATTCTTTTTTCGATTCCCTTTTGTTACAGGACGACTCCCATGAACATTCAAGGACAAGCAGCACTCGTCACCGGCGGCGGCTCCGGCCTCGGTGAAGCCACCGCGCGCGAACTGGCCCGCTTGGGCGCACGCGTGGCCGTGCTCGACGTGAACCTGGCCAACGCCCAGCGTGTGGCCGCCGACATTGGCGGCATCGCGCTGTCGTGCGACATCACCAATCCCGACAGCGTGCAAACCGCCATCGACGCTGCGGCCGCCGCCCACGGCCCGGCCCGCATCCTGATGCAAATTGCCGGCATTGGCACCGCCAAGCGCGTGGTGGCCCGCGACGGCTCGCCCGCCCCGCTGGAAGACTTTGCCCGCGTGGTCAACGTCAACCTGATTGGCACCTACAACGTGGCGCGCCTGTTTGCCGCCACCTGCGCCAAACTCGACCCGCTGGAAGACGGCGCACGTGGCGTGATGGTGTTCACCGCGTCGGTGGCCGCATTTGAAGGCCAAGTGGGCCAACAAGCGTACAGCGCGTCCAAGGGCGGCGTGGTCAGCATGACGCTACCGATGGCGCGCGACTTGGCGCAACACGGCATCCGCGTCTGCACCGTGGCACCGGGCCTGTTTGCCACCCCGCTGATGAACGAATTGCCCGAGGCCGTGCAGCAATCGCTGGCCAGCAGCATTCCGTTCCCGCAACGCTTGGGCAAGCCCAGCGAATTTGCCGAACTGGCCTGCCACATCGTCAGCAACGACCACCTGAACGGCGAAGTCATCCGCTTGGACGGTGCTTTGCGCCTGGCCCCACGCTGACCCTGCGGCCTGCTACCCTCCAGACCATGAACAACACAACCACTGTTTATGAGCTGGAGGTCATGTTTGGTGACTGCGATCCGGCGGGCATCGTCTTTTTTGCCAACTACAGCAAATGGATGGACGCGGCCTCCATGCACTTCTTTCGCCAATGCGGCGTGCCGCCGTGGCGCGAACTGCAGGCCACGCACGGCATTGTGGGCACGCCCCTGCTGGAAATCCACACCAAATTCAGACGACCGGCCACCTACGGCCAACGCCTGCACATCCACACCCGCGTCATTGAATGGCGGGCCAAAGTGTTTGTTCACCAACACGTGGTCATGCGCGGCGACGAAGTGCTGTGCGAAGGCACCGAAACCCGCTGCTTTGCCGTGCGCAGCACCCCAGACAACGCCGAGAGCATCCACGCCATCCCCATACCCGCCGACATCAAGGCACTTTGCACCTGACTTGTCCTCACCATGAACGCCTACCAACCCCAAGCCGCCGATGTCGGATTCATTCTGTTCGACGTTCTCAACGCCCCGGCCACCTTGGCCCAACTGCCCCACCACGCCGACAACGCCGACCCCGACCTGATGCGTCAGGTGCTCGAAGAGGCGGGCAAGTTTGTGGGCAACGTGGTCGCGCCCCTCAACCGCGATGGCGACGAAGTGGGGGTACGCTTCAACAACGGCCAAGTCACCATGCCACCGGGTTTTCGCGATGCCTACCAAGCCTTCTGGCAAGCGGGCTGGCCTGCACTGTCGGCAGCGCCCGAAGACGGCGGCCAAGGCCTGCCCGCCGTGCTCGAAATGGTGCTGTACGAATGGCTCAGCGCCGCCAACCACGGCTGGACCATGGCCCCTGGCTTGCTGCACGGGGCTTACGAGTGCATCAAACACCACGCCAGTGACGCGCTCCAAGCGCAATACCTGGAAAAAGTGGCCACGGGCGAATGGCTCTCCACCATGTGCCTGACCGAACCCCAAGCGGGCAGCGACTTGGGACTGGTGCGCACCAAAGCCCTGCCGCAAGACGACGGCAGTTACCTGCTTAACGGCACCAAAATCTTCATCTCGGGTGGCGAACACGACCTGACCGACAACATCGTCCACCTGGTGCTGGCCCGCTTGCCCGACAGCCCGCCCGGCCCCAAAGGGTTGTCGCTGTTCCTGGTGCCCAAGTTCTACGCCGACGGCAGCCGCAGCGCCGTGTTTTGCGAACGCATCGAAGAAAAAATGGGCCTGCACGGCAGCCCCACCTGCGTAATGCGTTTTGACGATGCCCAAGGCTGGCTGGTGGGCGAAGTGGGCAAAGGCCTCAACGCCATGTTCCTGATGATGAACGCCGCGCGCCTGCACGTGGCACTGCAAGGTGTGGGCCTGCTGGATGCCGCTTGGCAAAAAGCCGACAGCTACGCCCGCGAACGCCGCCAGATGCGCGCCCCGGTGCGCCGCGACCCCAGCCAAGCCGCCGACCTCATCATTGAACACCCCGCCATGCAGCGCCTGCTCGACACCCAGCGCGCTTGGGTGGACGCTGGCCGCGTGTTGGCCTACCACACCGCGCTGGAACTCGACGTGGCCCAACACCACCCGGATGCCACCCGCCGCCAGCAAGCCAACCAATGGTGTGCGCTCGTCACCCCAGTGCTCAAAGCCAGTTGGACCGACCAAGCCTTCCACGGCAGCAGCGACTGCCTGCAAGTGTTTGGCGGCCACGGCTACGTGCGCGAATGGGGCATCGAACAAATCGTGCGCGACTCGCGCGTGGCCATGATCTACGAAGGCACCAACGAAATCCAAGCGCAAGATCTGCTGTTGCGCAAAGTGCTGCCCGACCAAGGGCAAGCCCTGCGGCAAGTGCTGGACGCTTTGCACGCCGAAACCAGCACCGCCAGCACCGACATGGCCCAGCGCACCCGGCAAGCGGTGACCGACGTGCAAACCCTGCTGGCCCGCGTGGGCAGCACCAGCAGCGCAGATGCCACCCGGCTCTACCCCGTAGCAGGCGACTTTTTGCGCGCCGTGACGCTGGCGCTCATGGCCTGGGCCTGGTACCGCCTCGACAGCGCCCGCGCCGCCGACGCGCCCAACGCAGGGGCCACCGCTTTTGCGCGCTGGGTGTTGCCCGAACTGACCATGCGCGTGGGCATGGTACGCAACGCGCTGGATGCCTGACAGTGCCAGAACGTGCAGCCCGAACCTTATCATTCAGGCTGCACGTTCCATCTACCAACACACCCATGGCCCGCCACTCCAGCACCGTTGACGTTCATCCGCCCGATCACCCACCGCGCACCGATACCACCAGCACCCACACGCGCGCACCCGAAGCGGTAGAACACGTCAACACCGCCTCACTGGAAAAACTCATCGGCTACAACGCCCGCCGCGCGGCCCTGACCGTGATTGGTCAACTGGTACAACAACTGGAACCGTACGGCTTGCAAGGCCCCATCGACTATTCCGTGCTCGACTTGGTGGCCTACAACCCCGG
>JBLIZX010000194.1:0-2290 GCA_048860285.1 Macromonas sp.
TTTTAGGAGATGATCACCATGAAGGATCTGGGAAGGATTCGGCGGTTGTTTTATCGGGATGGCCTGTCGCTGTCCGAGATTTCGCGGAAGACGGGGTATAGCCGGAACACCGTCAAACGTTGGTTACGGACACCGGAAGGGACGGAGCCGAGGTACGAACGGCAGAACCCGAACGTCAAGATTGCCCCGTACGCGGCGCGCCTGATCAAGGCACTGGAGGCGGATGCCCGGCGCCCGAAACGGGATCGGCGTACCGCGCTGAAACTCTTTGGCGAATTGCAGGCTGCCGGATTCACCGGCACCTACTGCCGGGTCACCGAGTTCATCCGGCGCTGGCGGGCCGATGGCGGTGCAGCCGTCAGTAAAGCCTTCGTTCCGCTCCACTTCGAATTGGGTGAAGCCTTCCAGTTCGACTGGAGCGAAGAGCATCTGGTCATTGGCGGCGTCTGGAGGAAGATTCTCGCCTCACATCTGAAGTTCTGCGCCAGTCGGGCCTTTGTCGTTCAGGCCTACCCGACGCAAGGTCACGAAATGCTGTTTGATGCCCACACCCGCTCGTTTGCTGCCTTGGGCGGCATTCCCCGACGCGGCATCTACGACAACATGAAGACGGCCGTCGATAAGGTGCAGAAAGGCAAATCCCGCATCGTCAATTCGCGCTTCTCTGCGATGGCCTCCCACTACCTGTTTGATCCTGATTTCTGCAATGTCGCCAGCGGCTGGGAGAAAGGCGTCGTTGAGAAGAACGTCCAGGATAGTCGGCTCCGTCTCTGGCAGGATGCCGGCAAGGAGCGGTTCAGCTCCTTCACCGAACTCAATGTTTGGCTGCTCGAGCGCTGCCGTAGTCTGTGGCAGGAACTGCGTCATCCCGAGTACGCTGACCTGACGGTCGCCGAGATGCTCGAACACGAGCAACCCAGCCTGATGCCGATGGTGGCGCCGTTCGATGGCTATGTCGAAACATTGGGCAAGGTATCGAGCACTTGTCTGGTGACACTGGATCGCAACCGCTACTCGGTCCCTTGCGAACTCGTGGGCCAGGCCGTCAGCCTGCGTCTTTATCCAGAGCGGATCGACATTGTGGCGCACGATACTCGGGTGGCCAGTCATCCCCGCAACTTCAGTCGGCAGCAAACCCTCTACGACTGGCAGCACTACATCCCGCTGATCGAACGCAAGCCAGGGGCCTTGAGAAACGGTGCGCCGTTTGCCGACATGCCGGAGCCGTTGCAACAATTACGCAGCTTGCTCCTGCGCCGGGAAGGTGGTGATCGGGTGATGGCCAAAGTGCTGTCGGCAATTTCGCAGTTTGATCTGGAAGCGGTGCTGGTTGCCGTCGATCTGGTGCTGGAGTCCGGCCTACCCAGTGCCGAGCACATCGAGAACATGCTCAACCGCCTGAAGTCGGGTCCCATGCCGCCACCGGTGGAAACACCTCTCACCCTCAGCGAAGTGCCGATTGCCGATACCGGCCGCTATGACCGCTTGCGTACCGAGGTGACTGATCATGCGTGAGCTGATGAGCGAGTTCAAGGAACTGCGTTTGCACGGCATGGCCGGTGCCTGGGAGGAGCTGACAGCCAACGGTAGCAGCCGTGTCGAAGCCTCACGTTGGCTGATCGAACATCTACTGCAAGCCGAGCATACTGATCGAGTGATGCGTTCAATTGGCTATCAGATGCATGCGGCCCGCTTCCCGGTACATCGTGATCTGGCCGGATTCGACTTCGAACAATCGAAGGTGGATCAGAAGCTGATCCGGCAACTGGCCGACCTCTCCTTTGCCGAGGAAGCCCAGAACGTCGTGTTCATTGGTGGCACGGGCACTGGCAAGACCCACCTCGCGACGGCGCTGGGTGTCTCGGGCATTACCCATCACAGCAAGCGGGTGCGTTTCTTCTCGACGGTTGATCTGGTCAACGCGCTGGAACAGGAGAAGGCTGCCGGCAAAGCCGGGCGGATTGCCTTGGGGCTGCTGCGCATGGATCTGGTCATCCTCGATGAGTTGGGCTACCTACCGTTTAGTCAGGCCGGTGGCGCCTTGCTGTTCCACTTGCTATCGAAACTCTACGAGCACACCAGTGTGATGATCACGACCAATCTGACCTTCGCTGAATGGCCGAGCGTCTTCGGTGATGCCAAGATGACCACCGCCTTGCTCGACCGGCTGACGCATCACTGCCATATCGTGGAAACGGGCAACGAGTCGTTTCGCTTCCGGCACAGCACGGCCACTGCCAAGTCGAGGATCAAGGCACGGGAGCAGAGCAAGCGGGGAAATCCACCCGAA
>JBLIZX010000195.1:0-3399 GCA_048860285.1 Macromonas sp.
CGGTACCGAAGTGTCCGCGCTGCTGGGTCGTATGCCGTCCGCCGTGGGTTACCAGCCGACGTTGGCCGAAGAAATGGGCCGTCTGCAAGAGCGTATTACTTCCACCAAGGTGGGTTCTATTACCTCCATTCAAGCTGTGTATGTGCCGGCGGATGACTTGACCGACCCGTCGCCTGCCACCACCTTTGCTCACTTGGACTCCACCGTGGTGTTGTCGCGTGACATTGCCGCTCTGGGTATTTACCCCGCTGTGGATCCGCTGGATTCCACTTCGCGTCAGCTGGATCCGCTGGTCGTGGGTGAAGAGCACTACACCACCGCCCGTGCGGTGCAAGGTACGCTGCAACGCTACAAAGAATTGCGCGATATCATCGCCATTCTGGGTATGGACGAACTGGCACCGGAAGACAAGTTGGCCGTGGCCCGTGCCCGTAAGATCCAGCGTTTCCTGTCGCAGCCGTTCCACGTGGCTGAAGTGTTCACTGGCGCACCGGGCAAGTACGTGCCGCTGGCTGAAACCATCCGTGGTTTCAAAATGATCACCGCTGGCGAATGTGACCACCTGCCGGAACAAGCGTTCTACATGGTGGGTACCATCGACGAAGCCTTCGAGAAAGCCAAGAAGCTGGCCTAATGCCCGCTGACCGCGCCCTGAATGGGCGCGGCGCTGTTGGCGTTCGGTCCACTTGTTTCAGGAGTAAAGATGAGCACAATTCAAGTCGAAGTGGTAAGTGCGGAAGAGTCCGTCTTCAGTGGTCCGGCCAAGTTCGTGGCATTGCCTGGTGAGACTGGTGAGCTCGGTATTTTGCCGGGCCACGTTCCGCTGTTGACCCGCATCCGTCCGGGCGCGGTTCGCATCGAAAAAGCCGATGGCGATGAAGAGTTCGTTTTCGTGGTGGGGGGCATTTTGGAAGTGCAGCCCAATCTGATCACGGTGTTGAGCGATACCGCCATCCGTGGCCACGATTTGGACGAAGCCCGTGCGAACGAGGCCCGCAAAGCTGCTGAAGAGGCCGTGCGCAACGCCAAGAGCGACATTGACTTGGCCAAGGCCCAGTCGGTGCTGGCCATCATGGCGGCGCAAGTGGCCGCTGTGCGCCGTTTCAACCAGAGGAAGTGAGTGTGCCTTGGGCACCCACGGATTTTGAACCGCCGCAAGGCGGTTTTTTTACGTCCGGCAGTGGTTGGGCTGGGCATGCGCAGACGGTGGTGTCGGCCTTGTGGGCGCAGCGTTACACAGGGGTGGCACCCCGTTGGCAGCGAGAACGCTGGGCTACGCCCGATGGTGATTTTGTGGAGGTGGATCACTTGGCATCACCCGCAGCCCTTGATGCGCCGTGTTTGGTGTTGTTTCATGGGCTGGAGGGGTCTTCGCAAAGCCATTACGCGCAAGCGTTGGCACACGTGGCACAACAGCGTGGCTGGTCGGTGGTGGTGCCGCATTTTCGGGGGTGTGGTGGGGCGGTCAACCAAGCGCCCCGTGCCTACCATTCTGGAGACTTTGCTGAAATCGACTGGATGTTGCAACGTGTGCGGCGGCAATGCGTTGGGCGCACGCTGTACGCTCTGGGGGTATCGCTGGGCGGCAATGCCCTGTTGCGCTGGGCGGGAGAGGCGGGGCATGCCGCATTGGCTTGTGTGCGCGCGGTGGTGGCGGTATCGGCACCGCTGGATGTGACCGCCGCTGGCCACGCAATGGATCACGGGTTGAACCGTTGGTTGTATGTACGCCGTTTTTTGCACACGATGCGTGCCAAAGCGCGGGCCAAATGGCAACAGTATCCGGGTTTGTTTGACCTAGAAGCGGCTTTGCGTGCTCGCACACTGCACGCTTTTGACCACGCATTCACCGCGCCGTTGCACGGTTTTGCGGGGGTGGACGATTATTGGTGCCGGGCCTCCGCGTTGCCGGGTTTGCAGGCGGTACGCGTGCCTGCGTTGTTGCTGAACGCGCGCAACGACCCGTTTGTGCCAGCGGCCAGTTTGCCCCAGTCAGACCAAGTGTCAGCAGCGGTCACGCTGTGGCAGCCCAGTTGGGGCGGTCATGTGGGTTTTGCGTTGCCTTGTGCCCAACATTCGCTTTGGCCCGTACAGGTGTGGGCGTGGCCAGAGGTGGTGCTCGACTGGTTACAACAGGCCTAGAAACAAAAAAACCGCACAAAGGTTGTGCGGTGGTGGGAGATATTGTGGCGGGATTATTGTGCCGGTGCGGCACCTTCTGCTGCCGGGGCAGCGGGTTCTTGGAATTTGCCACCTGCGGCACTGGTCATGTACACCATGGCGCGTGCGATTTCTATGTCTTGGAACTGGCCACCACCTTGCGGGCCCATAGCGTTTTTGCCTTTGAGGGCCGAGTTGAGCAAAGCGTCGTAACCTGTGGCGATACGGGGTGCCCAAGCACCTGCGTCACCGAATTTGGGTGCGCCCACCAGACCGGCGGCATGGCATGCGGAGCACTGGGCTTTGTAAACCTCTTCGCCCGATTGCAGTTCGCGCTTGGCTTCTTTGAATTGGATCGAACCTACGCGCTGAATGCGCTGTGCCACGGCCAGTTCTTGGTCCACAGAAGGGGTGGCGGTGGGGTTGCAACCGGCCAACAACACGCCCAGCACGCCCACCACGGGCAACGCGCGCACAAAAGTGGAAACCGACGACCGAGGCTGCGAAGAAGGTTGGGTATCGGCGTGAAACACGTGGGCGGAATCGCTCATTATGGACCTTGGTGGCGTGAAGAGGTAGAAAGAAGATCTTCCCCGTTGGCGTAGGGACGGCGCGCTAAATTATAGCCAACCGCATTCCGGCGAGGGCTTTGCCGCGCTGGTAGAATTGGCTGTCCTTACAGTTTTTCAGCGGCTGTAGCTCAGTGGATAGAGTATCGGCCTCCGAAGCCGAGGGTCGTGGGTTCGATCCCCGCCAGCCGCACCAAGTTTTGCCAAAAAGCTAACCCGATGGGTTGGCTTTTTTGTTGTCGGCACATCGGCAAGGTGGCCAACGACACCAACAAAATGGGCGAGCAAGCCGCTATCCAGCTTAACCAAGGGCACCGTACGCCGGAAAGTAGCAGGCTGCACTTGGCAGCAGTACACGGCAAAACGCCCCGCACACAGCAAGTGTCGAGGCGTTGTGGCGGGTCGCACCAAAGCGCGTGTGGAACGCGCAGTACAGCGGTTACTTGGCGCTGGCCGGGTTCACGGCTTTGATAACGGCTTCGGTGGCTTTGGCAGCGTTGGCTTCAACTTGCGAGGCGGCTTGCTTGACGGTGGCTTGGGCCGATTCCATGATTTGTTGGCCGGTGCTCATGGCGTTTTTGAACGCAGCCATAAAGGGTTCGGCCCCAGCGGGCAGGTTTTGGCCCATGGATTCAAAGCTGGCACCGAAGGTTTTTTGCAGGTCGCCCAG
>JBLIZX010000196.1:0-9622 GCA_048860285.1 Macromonas sp.
ATCAGGCCACAGCGGGACAAGATGCGATCAATTTTAAAAACTCCGTGGCTTTGAGCGATGCACTGCCCACCAAACCGCCATCCACATCGGGTTGGGCCAACAAATCGGCGGCGTTGGCGGCGTTCATGCTGCCACCGTACAAAATACGGTTGCGTTGACCATGGGCCGTGGCAGCATGCAGTTGGGCGCGCAACACCGCATGCACGGTTTGTGCCTGCGCTGGGGTAGCGGTCAGGCCAGTGCCGATGGCCCACACGGGTTCGTAAGCCACCACAATTTCGCTGCTGCAATGCCCCAAGGTGTGTATCACCGCGGCCAGTTGGCGTTTGACCACCGCTTCGGTCTGCCCGGCTTCGCGCTGGGCCAGCGTTTCGCCAACGCAAACGATGGGCGTGATGCCCGAAGCCAAGGCGCGCTGGGCTTTGCTGGCCACCAACTCGTCGGTTTCGCCGTGGTACTGGCGACGTTCGGAGTGGCCAACGATGGCATAACGGCACGCAAAGTCGCGCAGCATGGTGGCGCTGGTTTCGCCAGTGTAAGCACCCTGCTCGTGGGCCGACACATCTTGTGCGCCCCAAGCCACCGGGCTGCCTTGCAACACGCTTTGCAACTGGGCCAAATAAGGCGCAGCGGCACAGACCGCCACATCGGCAGGCAATGGTTGGGGCAACTGGGCCAACAGTTCGGCCAACACGGCCTGGTTGCTGGCCAGGCTGCCGTGCATTTTCCAGTTACCGACAATGAGTTTTTTCATACGCACCCAAAAGAAGAAACCAAGAAAGGCCACGCCCAGCGAGAGGTCGAAGCGGCCGTTACCACCGACCGTCAACCGCTCGCATGGGTGGGGGTCTTGCTGTGTTACTGCTGTTGTTGCTGTTGCTCTTCAGCGCGGTCGATCAAAGCCTTCATCGACAACTTGATGCGGCCTTTTTCGTCGGTTTCCATGACCTTGACCTTGACGATCTGGCCTTCTTTCAGGAAATCGGTGACTTTTTCAACGCGCTGGTGCGCGATTTGGCTGATGTGCAGCAAACCGTCTTTGCCGGGCAGCAGGTTGATGAGGGCACCAAAATCGAGGATCTTGGTGACGGGACCTTCGTAGATTTTGCCGATTTCAACTTCGGCAGTGATGGCTTCGATGCGGCGTTTGGCTTCTTCGGCCTTGGCACCGTCGGCGGAAGCGATGGTGATGGTGCCGTCTTCACCGATGTCGATTTGGGTACCGGTTTCTTCGGTCAACGCACGGATGGTGGCACCGCCCTTACCGATCACGTCGCGGATCTTGTCCGGGTTGATTTTCATGGTGTACAGACGGGGGGCGAAATCAGAGATTTCGGTCTTGGCTTCGCCCATGGCTTCTTGCATCTTGCCCAAGATGTGCAAGCGCGCTTCTTTGGCTTGGGCCAGCGCGACTTGCATGATTTCTTTGGTAATGCCTTGGATTTTGATGTCCATTTGCAGCGCGGTAATACCATCGGTGGTGCCAGCCACTTTGAAATCCATGTCGCCGAGGTGGTCTTCGTCGCCCAGAATGTCGGTCAGCACGGCAAAGCGGTTGCCATCCTTGATCAGGCCCATGGCGATGCCGGCCACGTGGGCTTTCATGGGCACACCAGCGTCCATCAACGCCAAGCAGCCACCACACACCGAGGCCATGGACGAGGAGCCGTTGGATTCGGTGATTTCAGATACCACACGCATGGTGTACGGAAATTCTTCTTTGGTCGGCAACGCGGCCACCAGGGCGCGCTTGGCCAGACGGCCATGGCCGATTTCGCGGCGCTTGGGGCTGCCAACGCGGCCCGTTTCGCCAGTGGCAAAGGGCGGCATGTTGTAGTGCAACATGAAGCGGTCTTCGAATTCGCCGGCCAGTGCGTCGATACGCTGCGCGTCGCGGTCGGTGCCCAGCGTGGCCACGACCAACGCTTGGGTTTCACCACGGGTGAACAGGGCAGAACCGTGGGTGCGCGGCAGCACGCTATTGCGGATTTCAATGGCGCGCACGGTGCGGGTGTCGCGACCGTCAATGCGGGGTTCACCGGCCAGAATTTGGCCACGCACGATGCGGGCTTCGATGTCGAACAACAGACCTTCAACCTTGACGGCATCGAATTCCACGCCATCGGCTTTCAGACCGGCCATCACAGCGGCGTAGGCTTCGCGGCAGGCCTGAGTGCGGGCTTGCTTGTTGCGGATTTGGTAAGCGGCGACCAGTTTGTCGGCCCCCAAGGCTTCGACTTTGGCGATCAGCTCTTCGTCGCGGGCCGGGGCTTGCCACGTCCATTCGGGCTTGCCCGCTTCGCGCACCAAGTCGTTGATGGCAGCAATGGCGATATTGCCTTGCTCGTGGCCAAACACCACCGCACCCAACATGATTTCTTCGCTCAGACGTTGCGCTTCGGATTCGACCATCAGCACAGCGGCTTCGGTACCAGCGACGACCAGATCCATTTGGCTGTTTTTGCGGGCGGTCTGGCCTGGGTTGAGCACGTATTCACCGTTGACGTAGCCCACGCGGGCGGCACCAATGGGGCCGTTGAACGGGATGCCGGAAACGGCCAGCGCGGCCGAGGTGGCGATCATGGCGGCAATGTCGGCATCGACTTCGGGGTTGAGCGACAAGGTGTGGATGACAACCTGAACTTCGTTGAAGAAGCCTTCGGGGAACAGCGGGCGGATTGGGCGATCGATCAGGCGGCTGGTCAGGGTTTCCAACTCGCTGGGGCGGCCTTCACGCTTGAAGAAGCTGCCCGGGATCTTGCCTGCCGCGTAGGTCTTCTCGATGTAGTCCACGGTCAGCGGAAAGAAATCTTGCCCGGCTTTGGCTTCTTGCTTGGCCACGACGGTGGCGAGCACGACGGTGCCTTCCATGTCGAGCAGCACAGCGCCGCTGGCTTGGCGGGCGATTTCGCCGGTTTCCATGCGAACCGTGTGCTGGCCCCAGGTGAAGGTTTTGGTGACTTTGTTGAACATGGTCATGTTCGGCTCCTTGGGTGTGCGCCCGGTGGGGGCGGCGGGGACAAGGGAATCACGCCTTCAGAACACGATGCCATTCCAGCACCACCCAGCTTAAGGGGCGGTATTGGAATGACACAGCTTCGCTCTGAACGACAAAATTCCCGACAAAAAAGCGCAAAACGCCTGAGCCAGCGAACCAACTCAGACGTTTTTTAGGCAAACAGCGGGGCGGGCAAAATTACTTGCGCAGACCCAGCTTTTGAATCAGGGCAACGTAACGGTCGGCATCGCGGGACTTGAGGTAGTCCAGCAGCTTGCGGCGACGGCTCACCAGACGCAGCAGACCGCGACGGCCGTGGTGGTCTTTGTGGTGGGTTTTGAAGTGGGGGGTCAGTTCGTTGATGCGAGCGGTCATGATGGCCACTTGCACTTCTGGGCTGCCAGTGTCGTTCGCGCCACGGGCGTTGGCGGCGATGACTTCGGCTTTGACGTTGGATGCGATCATGGAAATTCCTTGGAAGAACATGCGGTTCCGCGCAGCGGCCTCAGGTCAAGCTGGGGTGCCGCGACGGGCGTGAAGTTTGCCCGGCAAACAAGCAGGCAACTTTGGATTATACCCAGCGTAGGCTGCAACGGTCACCACTGGCCTGGCGTTCAACCATCACGGCGCACAACTGCGGCAGCACGGGTTCAAGCTGGTCGCGCAGGTAGGCGCACAGGTTTTCGAGCGTGGCCGGGCCCAAATCGGGCACTTCGTCGAGGAAGCGGTGGTCGAGTTGGTCGCGCACGCGGGCAATTTCGGCGCGCACGTAGGCCAAATCGACCAACATGCCGCTGGTGGGGTCGGGCGTGCCCAGCAGCGTGATTTCAGCGTGGTAGGTGTGGCCGTGGATGCGGCGGCTGCCTTCGGCATCGATGGTGCGCTCCAGCGTGTGGGCGGCTTCAAAAAAGAAACGCTGCGACAGTTCGCAGACGGCGGTGGGGCGCACCGGGGCGGAAGAAATGGCGGAGGCGGTCATCAGCGAATGTGGAGTATTTTGTGGGTTTGCACCGACAAGCGCCATTGGGGGTGCGCTTGGCAATAGGCGATGGCGGCACGGGTGTTGTCGGCTTGGGCGGGACCGTCCATCGGTTGCAGCAGGAAGTGGCTGAAATGCAGCCCGGCCAGTGCAGGTGGTAACAACTCGGGCTGGGGGTAGACCAGCTTGAGTTCGTCGCCCCGGGTTTGCAGCAGCGGCGCGCCGGCCTTGGGGCTGACGCACAGCCAGTCGATGCCCGCTGGCGCTTCGACCGTGCCGTTGGTTTCAACCGCGATCTCGAACCCGGCCGCATGCAATGCGTCGATCAGGGCAGTATCCACCTGCAACAACGGTTCGCCACCGGTCAGAACGACGTAACAGTGCCCCTGCCCTGCGGGCCACAGGGCTGCAATGTCGGCCACCAAAGCTTGGGCAGTGTGAAATTTTCCGCCCAGGGTGCCGTCGGTACCGACAAAGTCGGTATCGCAAAAACGGCACACGGCGTTGGCACGGTCAACTTCGCGCCCACTCCAAAGGTTGCAACCGGAAAAGCGGCAAAACACCGCAGGCCGTCCAGCGCGCAGACCCTCGCCTTGCAAGGTGTAAAAAATTTCTTTGACGCTGTAGGTCATGGCACAGCGAACCACCGCAAAGGCTGCGGCAGCGAGGTTTTGGACATGGTGTTCCTCTACATGGCCCCGGTACTGCATACGCGGCTTGACCCGCCGGGGCAACGGGCCAACGCGCGAGATTGTAGCGATGGACACACAATCCCGGATAATCGTGGCCATGCCCCAAATTATTTTGACCCCTGCCCAGCGCAAAGCGCACCGCTCCGATGCCCACCACTTGGATCCCGTGGTGCTGATTGGCGGCGACGGCCTGACCGATGCCGTGAAAAAAGAGGTGGATGCGGCGCTCAAGGCGCATGGCCTGATTAAAGTGCGCGTGTTCAGCGACGACCGCGCACAGCGCGAAACTTTTCTGACCACGCTGGCCGATGAACTTGATGCTGCCCCAATTCAGCACATTGGCAAACTGTTGGTGTTGTGGCGGCCCATGCCAGAAAAAGAAAAAACCGTCGATGAAAACCGCATGCCCGGCCCACGCGACATCAAAGTGTTGAAATACAGCAAAAAAGGTGGCCAGCGCCCCGAAGTCAAGCAAGTGCGGGTGCTGGGCAACGAACGCCTGACCTTTGGTGGTTTGGTCAAACGTGCCAAAAAAGCCACCCCCAAAAGCGTGAAGAAGACCTCGCAGAAATAAGCCCCACTGGCCCCGCCCCACACCATGAACGCCACCACCCCTGCCGAAGCCGCCGAACTGGCCGCCAGCGTGACCCGCGCCTTGCTGGATTTTTCCGATCTGCCCCATTTTGATGCCATCCGGCCCGAAGAAGTGGGCGCGGCGGTGGATGAGTTGCTGCAAGCGGCACAACAGGCGCTGGAAACGGTGACCGCGCCCGACTTTCCCGCCGAATGGACACCAATGGCCAGCGTGCTGGACGTGACCACCGAGCGGTTGGGCCGTTGCTGGGGAGCCATAAGTCACCTCAACAGCGTGGCCGATACACCGGAGCTGCGTGCAGCGTACAACGCAGCCCTGCCACGGGTGACGGAATTCTGGACACGGTTGGGAGCCGATGAACGCCTGTACGCCAAGTACAAAGCGATGAACCGGGCACAGCTGACCGCAGAGCAAGCCCAGGCCCACAGCAATGCCATGCGCGGCTTTGTTCTGGGCGGTGCTGAGTTGCAAGGCGAAGCCAAAACCCGCTTTGCGGCGGTGCAGGAACGCATGGCCGAGTTGTCGCAAAAGTTCAGCGAAAACGCGCTGGATGCGACGGACGCTTACGCTTATTACGCCACAGCAGCAGAACTGGCGGGTGTGCCCGCCGACACCGTGCAAGCCACCAAGCACGCAGCAGAAGCTGAGGGCAAAACAGGCCACAAAATCACGCTGAAGTTGCCCATTTACCTGCCGGTGATGCAGTTTGGCACCGACCGCGCTTTGCGTGAACGGCTCTACCGCGCTTACGTCACACGCGCCAGCGACCAAGGCAACAGCCCGGAAGTGCCAGACGGTGCCAAGTTCGACAACACCGCGCTGATTCAAGAGCTGCTGGCGCTTCGGCAAGAGGAAGCGGCGTTGCTGGGTTATCCGCATTTTGCGGCGGTGTCGCTGGTGCCCAAGATGGCCCACTCCACCGAACAGGTCACCACCTTCTTGCGTGACTTGGCCCGCAAGGCCCGCCCCTATGCGGAGCAGGATCTGGCCGACATGCGCCAGTTTGCCGCCGAACAATTGCATTTGAACGACCCACAGGCGTGGGACTGGACTTACATTGGCGAACAGCTGCGCCAAGCGCGTTACGCTTACAGCGAGCAAGATGTGAAGCCCTACTTTCCGGCACCCAAGGTGCTGGAAGGGCTGTTTCACATCATCCAAACGCTGTTTGAAGTGTCGATAGAACCCGACACGGCAGCGGTGTGGCACCCAGGCGTGCAGTTTTTCCGGCTGACGCGCACCACCGCCGGTGGCCACGAACAGTTGGTGGGCCAGTTCTACCTGGACATGAGCGCACGCAACGGCAAGCGCGGAGGCGCTTGGATGGACGACGTGCGCACGCGCTGGCTACGCCCCGACACCGGCACCCTGCAAACGCCCGTGGCCCATCTGGTGTGCAATTTCTCAGACGGGGTGGACGGCAAACCCGCGCTGTTGACGCACGACGATGTCATCACCCTGTTCCACGAATTTGGCCACGGCCTGCACCACCTGCTCACGCAGGTGAATGAGCGTGACGTGAGTGGCATCAGCGGCGTGGAATGGGACGCGGTAGAACTGCCCAGCCAGTTCTTGGAGAACTTCTGTTGGGAATGGGACGCGCTGCAACGCATGACCGCCCACGTGGACACCGGCGAGCCGTTGCCACGTGAGCTGTTTGACAAAATGCTGGCAGCCAAGAACTTTCAGAGCGGCTTGCAAACGCTGCGCCAGATCGAGTTTGCGCTGTACGACATGCTGTTGCACAGCGGTGCTGCGCCAGCGGGCGACTTTATGGCGTTGCTGCAACAAGTGCGCGATGAAGTGTCGCTGCTGCAACCACCGGCGTACAGCCGCACACCACACACCTTCAGCCATATTTTCTCTGGCGGTTATGCGGCGGGCTATTACAGCTACAAGTGGGCGGAGGTGTTGAGCGCCGATGCCTATGCTGCGTTTGAAGAAGCGGCCCGGCACACTGGCACCACGTTGGATGTGGACACAGGCCGCCGCTTCCGCCAAGAAGTGCTGGAAGTGGGCGGGAGCCGTCCCGCTATGGCATCGTTCGTGGCTTTCCGGGGCCGGGAACCGAACATCGATGCCCTGCTGCGCCACCAAGGCATGGCAAGCCCAGCCTAAACCACACCGCAAAATCAAGGGGTGAACGCCTTGTGGTGGCTCAAGGCGTTGCCGACCAGCTTGGCGGTGATATCGACGATTTGGATCATGCGGTCGTAGGCCATGCGCTGTGGGCCAATCACGCCCAGCGTACCGACCACTTGGCCATCCACTTCGTAGGGCGCGCTGACCACCGAAAGCTCCTCAAACGGTACCACTTGGCTTTCGCCACCAATGAAGATACGCACGCCCTCGGCCTGACTGGAGCCTTCCAACAAACGCATGAGTTGGGTTTTTTGCTCAAACAAATCAAACATTTTGCGCAGATGGCCCATGTCGCGGGCAAATTC
Organism: Macromonas sp.; assembly: GCA_048860285.1. GTDB lineage: Bacteria > Pseudomonadota > Gammaproteobacteria > Burkholderiales > Burkholderiaceae_C > Macromonas_A. The sequence goes on from JBLIZX010000196.1 coordinate 7,712, forward strand.
GTCCACCGACAGCAGGTTACGCTCACCGGCCACCACCACATTGTCTTGTTCTTGCGGCTGATCGGAGGGCGGTTCTACCGCCTTGACCATCAGGGATGCGATTTCGCCGCGCAGAACCTCCACCTCGGTTTTTAGGCGCTCGCGCACCTGTTCCATCGTCAAACCCGCACAGTTGGCATTCAGAAAGTTGGCGGCTTGTTGCAACTGCGCTTGGCCCAGTTCTGCCGCCGTGTGGATGATGCGGTTTTGCACATCACCCTCGGGCGAGACCAGAATGACCAACACCCGGCGCTCCGATAGGCTAAGAAATTCGATATGCCGAAACACGGTGGAACGTCGCGGCACCATCACCACCCCCACAAAATGGGACAAGCTGGACAGCATGTGCGCAGCCTGGTTGATGACTTGGCGCGGTTGCTCCCCCGCCAGCGGCACCGGGGGCAAGCCGTCGAGCGCGGCCAGTTCATCGCGCCGCACCGTGAGCATGGTGTCCACAAACAGGCGGTAGCCACGGGCGGTAGGAATGCGCCCCGCCGAGGTGTGCGGGCTGGCAATCAGGCCCATGTCTTCCAAGTCGCTCATGACGTTGCGAATGGTGGCGGGCGACAAGTCCAGCCCCGCCGCCTTGGACAGGGTGCGTGAGCCCACGGGCTGGCCATCGGCAATGTAGCGGTCCACCAGGGTTTTGAGCAGCAGTTTGGCGCGGTCGTCTAACATCACGGGGTTTCCACCAATTTCTGTCGTACTTCAAGCATGAGTTTGTCTCTTGATTCGAACCGGGTTCAGCGCCTGGCCGGGCCCACGTTGCGGTTTCGGCACGTGGCGCTGGTCGGAAAATACCACGCCGTGGGTTCGCGCGACGCGCTGGAGAACATAGCGCATTTTCTGCATGCCGAAGGCTGTGAAGTATCGCTGGAACGGGACACCGCCCTCAACACCGGCCTGACGCATTACCAGGCGCTGGATGTGGCGGGCATAGGCGCACAGTGCGATCTGGCGCTGGTGATGGGGGGGGATGGCACCATGTTGGGCATTGCGCGCCAATTGGCACGCTACCAGGTACCCGTGGTCGGCATTAACCAAGGGCGGCTGGGTTTCATCACCGACATTCCGCTGGGCGATTACGAAGCCTGCCTGCGCCCAATGTTGCGTGGCGAGTACCAAGAGGACTCGCGCGCCCTGATGAAGGCCAGCGTTTGGCGCGACGAGCATTGCATTTTTGAAACCATTGCTATGAACGATGTGGTGGTAAACCGGGGCGGTGCGGGCAGCATGATCGAGCTGCGGGTGGAGGTGGATGGCCGTTTTGTGGCCAACCAACGCGCCGACGGGTTGATTATCTCGTCCCCCACTGGTTCAACCGCCTACGCGCTGTCGGCGGGCGGACCGTTGATGCACCCCGCCATTGCAGGCTGGATTGTGGCCCCGATTGCACCACACACGCTGTCGAACCGGCCCATCGTGCTGCCCTCCACCGGGGAGGTGGCAGTGAAGGTGGTGCGCGGGCGCGATGCCAGCGCCAACTTTGACATGCAGACCTTCACCAGCTTGCTGCACGGCGACCGCATTACGGTACGGCAATCGGAGCACGCACTGCGGCTACTCCACCCCATTGGGTGGAGCTACTTTGACACCCTGCGCAAAAAACTGCACTGGAACGAGGGGGTGGTGTCGTGAGCTTGCGTCGCATGGTGTTGCGCGATTTCGTCATCGTGCGGGAGCTGGAACTGGAATGGAGCGATGGCTTTACCGTGTTGACAGGTGAGACTGGTGCAGGCAAGTCCATCCTGATCGACGCACTGCAACTGGTGCTGGGAGCCCGCGCCGACAGCACCTTGGTGCGCGAAGGGGCCATACGCTGCGACGTGGCCGCCGAATTTGACACGCCAGCCATTGCCCTGCCCTGGCTGG
>JBLIZX010000197.1:0-21267 GCA_048860285.1 Macromonas sp.
CACCATCGGCATTGAGCAACGCGGCCTTGATGCGCGCTGTCACCAAACTGTCCTCGGCCTGCGCGCTGACCGTGGGTGAAGTCATCACCGCCAGCTCATCCACAATTTGTTGCACATTGTCTACGCGCGACACCACGCGCAACGCCAACGCGCGGTCGGCTTCGCTGGGCACCTCGCCCGTGAGCAACACACGGCGGTTGAAGCTGGTCACAGAAATGCGCACCCGCCCCCCCAACTCGTTGCGCAGATGGTTGGCAGCGCGCAGTTCTATGCCTTGGTCTTCGAGTTGCGTGCCCGAAGTGCGCCGGTCGGACACAATCAGCGCGGTGGCCCCCGCCGCCGTCCCCACCGCCAGCGGCGCACACGCCGTCAAGGCGCTGCCCAGCGCCAGCACCAAGCCGGCCACAGCCCACACACGCCCCTTGGCCCCCACGTGACGATCTGTTTTCATCATACGTTCCCTTCTTGCGGGTCATCACCCAACAACTGCACATCCACCCCGTCGCAAATGCAGTGCAACACCAACTGTTGCGCTTCCAGCACGCGGGGCAAACGTTCGCTGGGCACCGCCACCCACACGTCGGTGTCTTTGAGCACCGGCCCCAAGCTGCCCGCCTGCGCCGCCGTCACAGCCACCACCGTCATTTCGCGCTCGTGAGCGGCCTGCACCGCAGGCAGTATGTCCGGGCCATCACCGGGCAAAGTGACCAAAAGTAACACATCGCCGGGCAAGCCCACTGCGCGCACTTGGCGCTCCAGCGCGTGGTCGCCCCGCAGCGCCAGCGCCGCGAGCTCTGGGCGCTCACGTTCAAACTGACCCACAAAGGCCGCGGCCAACGCCTGCGTCAGCCCCGCCGCAGGCCCCATGCCCCAAGCCAACACCTTGCCACCGTTGGTCACCGCCGCCAACACGGCGCTGGTGGCGGCCTCGACGGCAGGGCCCAAGGTCTGGGCAGCTTGGTAACTTAAATCGGCACTGTCGATAAAGTGTTGTTGAATTCGTTGCAGCAACATAAACGGCATCATACCTGCGCGCATCAATCCCAGCCGCTGGCATCAAACGCGGCGGGCAACCATTCCAACGTGGCAGCGGCCCCACTGCCCTGCACCAACACCACATCAAAACGGCACGGCGGGCACTGGGGCAGACGCGCCAGATAATGTCGGGCCGCATACACCAAGCGGCGTTGCTTGGTGCCGCTTATGCTGGCACCCGCACCACCGTAGCGAGCACTGCTGCGCTGGCGCACCTCCACAAACACCAACGTACCGTCGGCATCGCGCATAATCAAATCGACCTCGCCCCCACCGCGCCCCGGCGTTTTGAAGTTGCGCTGCAACAAACGCCACCCCTGCCGTTGCAAATGCTGCAACGCCAACAGCTCGGCGGCATCGCCCCGCTGTTTGGTGCTGGGCGACGAGGCATCGGTTGACCCCTGTTTCCGGATGCTCACGCTTTGAATCCTTCTTTCCAGTTGGCGCTGCAAGCCGCACAAGCGGCGGCCGGGCCACAACATTATCCAACCGCCACACTTTACGTGGTGGCCACCCCCATTGGCAACCTGGCCGACATTGGTCTGCGCGCCCTGCACGTGCTGGCACTGGCCGACACCATCGCTTGCGAAGACACCCGCCACACCGCTGCGCTGCTGCAAGGCTACGGCCTGCACAAACCGCTGCTGGCACTGCACCAACACAACGAAGCCGAGGCCGCGCAAACGGTGGTGGAACGCTTGCAAGCGGGTCAGCGCGTGGCGTATGTGAGCGACGCGGGCACCCCCGGCATCAGCGATCCGGGCGCGCGCCTGTGCGCTGCCGTCCAAGCCGCCGGGCTGCGCTGCCTGCCCCTGCCTGGGGCCAGCAGCATCACCACCCTGTTGAGTGTGGCCGGGCTGGCCGAAACACACCACACCGCCAGCGCAGCGTTTGAATTCACCGGCTTTTTGCCCCCCAAAGGCGGCCCGCGCGAACAAGCCTTGCGCCGCCTGGCCAGTCAACCCCACGCCTGCGTGTTGCTCGAAGCACCCCACCGCATTGCCACCTTGGCACGTGAGTTGGCCGCGCTGGGCCCACGCCCATTGACCGTAGGCCGCGAATTGACCAAACAGTTCGAACAAATCGTCACCCTGCCCTGCGAAGCTTTTAGCACCTGGCTCAGTGCCGATGCCCGCCACAGCAAAGGCGAATTTGCGCTGGTACTGCACCCACAACCCGCCGCCGCCACCGAAGGCGACACCGGCCCCAACGCCGAGGCGTTGCGCGTGCTGCAACTGCTGTTGCCCGAACTGCCCCTCAAAACCGCAGCCCGACTGGCAGCGCACATCACCGGAGCCAGCAAAAATACCTTGTACGACGCGGCACTGGCCCTCAAAACCCACAGCGGCTGACCCACCACGCCAGCCACCGGCCAGCGTCAAACTGTCGGTGGACGCGGCCCCTCTTTGGGCGACACATCCACCACATCGGCATCCGGTGCGTTGCGCTGTGGCGTGGGCAAACGCGGTTGCGGTCTTTCTACCTCACGCACCTCCACTTCCACCACCTCGGCCACCGTGGTGGTTTCGGTGCGCCACACTTGGCGTTCGTGCCAGCGCCGCACCTGCGTCACCGACCACGGCACCTCCAGCCGTCGGCCACGGCACAGCGCCCACACCCAGCCCACCAGCAACAACACCAAAGCCACCGCCAACACCAGCAGCGACAACAACGCCGCTACCGCCCACAGCACCACCCTGACCAACCCGCGCCACCAACGCTCCATCGCTTGCCTTTCTTTGCTTAAGATGCTCACACCATGACCATCCGCCACCTCGACTCCCTGTTTGCCCCCACCAGCGTTGCCGTTTTTGGGGCCTCTGACCGACCACACAGCGTCGGGGCCACGGTCTGGCACAACCTGCGCACCCACTTCAAAGGCACACTGTACCCGGTCAACCCACGTTTAACGGTACTGGATGGCGTGTCGGTGCACCCCAACACCGCCGCCCTGCCCACCGCGCCAGCACTGGCCATCCTCTGCACCCCACCCGACAGTCTGGCCACACTGGTACAAGAACTCGGGGCACGCGGCACGCGTGTTGCCGTCATTGTGACGGCCCGCGTGGGTACTGCCCAACAAGCCGCCATCCTGCAAGCGGCACGCCAGCACGGCCTGCGCATTCTGGGCGCTGGCTCAGTGGGCGTGCTCGTGCCACACCTGGGCCTGCACGCCAGCTTTGGGCTCGATGCCAGCCAGCCCCACAGCACCCCACTGCCGGGCCAACTTGCGTTCGTATCACAGTCGGGGGCGCTCGTCACAGGCATGCTCGACTGGGCCAACGCGCACGGTATCGGCTTTTCGTGCTTTGTGGCACCGGGCGAAGCACTGGACATCGACGTAGGCGACCTGCTCGACTACCTAGGCAGCGACCCACGCACCCGCGCCATCCTGTTGTACATCGAAAACATCCGCTCACCGCGCAAATTCATGTCGGCGGCACGGGCTGCCGCACGCAACAAACCCGTCATCGTCGTCAAAGCTGGGCGTTCCACCGAAGGGCAACAAGCCGCCGCCACGCGCCATGGCCACGCCACCCCTGCAACCCCCGATGCCGTGTTCGATGCCGCCCTGTCGCGTGCGGGCATGCTGCGCGTGTCCAACCTGCAAGAACTGTTTGCCGCCGCTGGCTTGCTGGCACGCTTCCGCGACAACCGCAGCGAACAACTGATCGTGCTCACCAACGGTGGCGGCACCGGTGTCATGGCCGCCGACACCGCAGCCGATGTCGGCATCCCACTGGCCACCCTCAGCCCCACCGTGGTCAACAAACTCGATGCCCTGCTGCCCGACGGTGGCTGGTCGCGCACCAACCCCATCGACATTGGCAACGATGCCCCGCCACAACGCTACGCCGACGTGCTGCAACTGCTGCGCGAAGAACGCGACAGCGCCATCCTGCTGGTGCAGGCCCCCACCGCACTCGTCTCCAGCACCGATATCGCCCAAGCCCTGCTGCCCGTGGCCAGCCAGCGCCCGCCGCGTGTGCTGGCCAGCTGGCTGGGGCACCACACCGTGGCCCCCGCACGGGCCCTGTTTCGCCAAGCGGGCATCCCAGAATACCCCACCCCAGAAGAAGCGGTACAGGCCTTCTCCTTTCTGCGCCAATACCACCGCCACCAAGCCGAACTGATGGAAACCCCGGCGGCCACTCCCATTGGCAGCCGCATCGACCTGCCTGCCATCCGCACGCTGATTGATACCGCACAAGCACAAGGGCGCAACACCCTCACCCCCACAGAAGCCCACGCCCTGCTGCACGCCGCTGGCATTCCCATTTCGGCCACGCCCACGGCACCACGACCCGACCATGCGCACGAACTGATGCTCGGGGCCAGCATCGACCCCCTGTTTGGCCCAGTGATCGTGTTTGGCCAAGGCGGCACCGCCGTCGACGTGGTGGCCGACCGCGCACTGGCCCTGCCACCGCTCAACCTGTCACTGGCACAGGCGCTGGTAGAACGTACCCGCGTGGCACGGCTGCTGCACGGCTACCGCGACGTACCCCCCGCCCACCTGCCCACCATCACCCAAACACTGGTCACCATCTCGCACCTGCTGGCCCAAGTGCCCCAGATTGCCGAACTCAACATCAACCCCTTCACCGTCACCGCCCAAGGCGGCATGGCACTGGGTGCCCATGTACGTCTGGACTTCAACGGCCCAGCGGGCGCACACCACTTTGCCATCCGGCCCTACCCCGAAGAACTGATCGAACACCTGCCCTGGGACAACGGCAACACCCTGACCCTGCGCCCCATACGGCCCGAGGACGAACCCCAGCACCTCGCCTTTTTCCACCGGCTGCACCCCGAAGATGTGCGCCTGCGCGTGTTCCACAGCCAACGCAACATGGAACACACCGAACTGGCCCGCCTGACCCAAATCGACTACGACCGTGAGATGGCCTTCATTGCCACCACCACCGGCCCTGATGGCGTGGAAGAAACCCTGGGCAGCGTGCGCGGCATCTGCGACCCCGACAACACCGAAGCCGAATTCGGCATCATCATCCGCTCCGACCTCAAGGGCAAACGGTTGGGCTGGATCTTGATGGACAAACTCATCCGCTACCTGCGCGCCAACGGCACCCAGCGTGTGGTCGGCATCATCCTGAAAGAAAACAGCGGCATGCTCAAATTGGCGCGACAACTGGGTTTTCACACCGACACCGAACACAACGACGACCCCGACGTGCGGCGCATGGTGCTGCCACTGTGACTTTTTTGCTGCACCGCAACAAAAATTTGGCAATTGCGCGGGATTACCCTATACTTGAAACCATGTTGCAGTGCAGCAATTCAGATGCACCGCCCAACCCGTTGTATTGTCGTCCTTACAAGGAGTACCACCATGTTGACCGTTGACCAAATCGTTGCCGCCCAAAAAGCCCAAATCGCCACCGTGTTCGAACTGAGCAGCAAGGCGCTGGCCAGCGTTGAAAAAATCGTGGAACTCAACCTGCAAGCCACCAAAGCTGCACTGTCCGACAGCGCCACCAGCGCCCAAAACCTGCTCAGCATCAAAGACGTGCAAGAGCTGCTGGCCCTGCAAACCAACGTGCTGCAACCGCTGGCCGAAAAAGCCGCTTCGTACAGCCGCCACCTGTACGACATCGCTTCCGGTGCCGCCGCTGAATTCAGCAAAGCCGCCGAAGCCCAAGCCAGCGACGCACAAAAGCAATTCACCAGCGTGGTGGACAACGCTGTGAAGAACGCCCCGCAAGGTTCCGAATCCGCCGTGGCCGCCGTCAAGAACGCCATCTCCACCGCTTCCACCGCCATGGAATCCATGCAAAAAGTGGTGAAGCAAGCGACCGAAATGGCCGAAGCCAACTTCCAAGCCGTGACCACCAGCGCGGCCAACACCGCCAAAAACGCGACCAAAACGCGCGCCTAATCGTCACAGCTCCTGGACCGACCACACGTCGGTTCAAGCCCGCCTTCACCCCGCCACCCTGATCTCAGGGCGCGGGGTTTTTGTTGTTCAGTCTGGCAAATCTTGCGCGGGGCTGTGTCCCAAACGCGGTGGTCGGTGCAACACCTGCACTGTGATGCGGGCCAAACGGCGCAACAAGCGCAGTTCTGCCGCAATGGGCCACCAATCGTACAGAAACACCTCCATCGGTCGCCACATGGCCACCCAGCCACCGATCAACAGGCTCTCACGCACAATGTTGTGTGCGGCACCAGGCGGCAACCACACCGCGCTGTACTCCACCGCCGCAATCGAGGCCGACAAACACAACAGCCCAATCAGCAAACTGATGCGACCACGCACGAACAACTCGTGCAACTGCAAACGTGCAGCGGTGGCCCGAGCGGCAAAATGGGTGCGAATGGCGGACTCCAACTGACCCAATCGGGTATCGGGCACCGGCAAACGGTCCAAATGCACCACCAACGCCAGTTCTGCATTTTTGGGCAAAGCCTTGCTGCTGGTCACAATGTAACTGTCGGCATCGGGATCCAAATCACGCGCTAAAAACGGCGATGGATCGATGGAATCAAACAACTGCTCAACCACCTCCACATGCACTTCGATGCGGGCCAAACGTTGCGCAGCGGTACGGTGACGTGAAGGAGACATGCCCACAGCATACGCCCGCCAACGGTTGGAGGGCTGAGCCACCGACACAAAAAAGCCTGCTTTAAGCAGGCTTTTTTGTAGATTTGGTTGCGCGGGCAAGATTTGAACTTGCGACCTTTGGGTTATGAGCCCAACGAGCTACCAGGCTGCTCCACCGCGCGTCAGAGAATCTATTGTAACCGATTTATTCGGCTGTGGGAGCTTCGGCAGAAGTTTCTTCTGCACGGTCCACCAATTCAACCAGTGCCATCGGCGCGTTGTCGCCCACGCGGAAGCCCATCTTCAGAATACGGGTGTAGCCGCCCGGACGCGCCTTGAAACGCGGGCCCAGTTCGTTGAACAGCTTGACGACCACATCGCGGTCGCGCAGGCGGTCAAACGCCAGACGACGGTTGGCCACGGTCGGCTCCTTGGCCAGGGTGATCATGGGTTCCACCACGCGGCGCAGTTCCTTGGCCTTGGGCAGGGTGGTCTTGATGACTTCGTGCGTCAGCAGCGAGTTCATCATGTTGCGCAGCATCGCCAAGCGGTGCGAGGTGGTGCGGTTGAGTTTACGAAGTCCGTGTCCGTGACGCATGGTGTATGCCTTTCTTTGGTATCGCCTGTGGCCGGATCAGGTACCACAGGGGGTCAGGGGAAACAAATCAACAGGGGCCAACAGCCCCGTGGAATCAGTGCTTTTCCAAACCAGCCGGCGGCCAGTTTTCCAGCTTCATGCCCAGCGTCAAGCCGCGCGAAGCCAGCACTTCCTTGATCTCGTTGAGCGACTTGCGACCCAAATTCGGGGTCTTGAGCAACTCGTTTTCGGTGCGCTGAATCAAATCACCGATGTAATAAATGTTCTCGGCTTTGAGGCAATTGGCCGAACGCACGGTCAACTCCAGCTCATCCACCGGGCGCAGCAGAATCGGATCAAACTGCTGGCTGCTGCGGGCCGATGCCGCGCCCATCTCAAACACTTCCGCACCTTCAAGCTGAGCGAACACCGCCAACTGTTCCACCAAAATCTTGGCGGCGGCGCGCACAGCCTCTTCTGGGCCCACGGTACCATCGGTTTCGATGTCGAGCACCAGCTTATCCAAATCGGTACGCTGCTCCACACGGGCACTCTCGACCGTGTAGCTCACACGATGAACCGGCGAGAACGACGCATCCAACACGATACGACCCACCGAACGGGTGGCTTCATCACCACGGCGCAAGTTGCCCGGCACATAACCACGGCCTTTTTCGACCTTGATTTGCATGTCCAACTTGGCACCGGCAGACAGCGTGGCAATCACGTGACCAGGGTTGAGAACTTCCACGTCGTGCGGGGTTTGGATGTCGGCGGCGGTGACCACACCTTCGCCATCTTTGCGCAGGCTCAAAGTCACTTCATCGCGACCTTGCAGCTTGAACACCACACCCTTGAGGTTGAGGAGCAAGTCCACCACGTCTTCTTGCACGCCATCGATGGCAGAATATTCGTGCACCACACCCGCAATCGTCACTTCCGTGGGCGCATGCCCCACCATAGAAGACAGCAGCACACGGCGCAGGGCGTTGCCCAGCGTGTGGCCGTAGCCACGCTCAAAAGGTTCCAGCGTAACTTTGGCGCGGTTGGCCGAGAGTTGCTCGACGTTGATGTTTTTGGGCTTGAGCAGATTATTCAGCATTCGGACTTCCTTCAATACCCTCGGCTCGTTACACCGATAAGGCCGATGGAGTACAAAACCCCAAACCCCGCCAAATGCGAGGTTCGGGTACGGGATGGAGTCTCGCGATTAACGCGAGTACAGTTCAACGATCAGGGATTCGTTGATGTCGGAACCGAATTCGTCGCGGTCCGGAGTCTTCTTGAACACGCCCTCGGCTTTGTCGGCAGCCACTTCGACCCATGCCGGGAAACCAATTTGCTTGGCCAGTTCCAGCGCTTCCTTGATACGGGCTTGGGTCTTGGACTTTTCGCGCACCGACACCACATCACCGGCCTTGACCGAGAACGACGGGATGTTCACGCTCTTGCCGTTGACCAGCATGGCCTTGTGCGACACCAGCTGACGGGCTTCAGCACGGGTCGAAGCAAAACCCATACGGAACACCACGTTGTCCAGACGCGATTCCAACAGCGACAGCAGGTTGGCACCGGTGTTGCCACGGCGGCGGTCGGCTTCGGCAAAGTAGCGGCGGAATTGACGCTCCAACACCCCATAAGTACGCTTGACTTTTTGCTTTTCACGCAATTGCAGACCGAAGTCGGAGGTGCGCTGGCCCGAAGTGCGGCCATGCTGACCGGGCTTGGAATCGAACTTGGCCTTGTCGCTGATGGAGCGGCGGGCGCTCTTCAACAGCAGGTCGGTGCCTTCACGGCGGGAGAGTTTGGCCTTGGGGCCGAGGTAACGTGCCACGAGAGAATCCTTGTGTTGAACTGCTGCCGGCTTACACAAGCCGGCAGGAGCTGCCCCAACCACGGAGCAGCGGTGGTCTTAACGAGAAAATGCCACCGTAAAACGGTGGCAAAAAAGCAAAGATGGGATTGTACGCCAATCCCACCGTTGCAACATCGCCTTAGATACGACGACGCTTTTGCGGACGGCAGCCGTTGTGCGGTACCGGGGTCACATCGGAGATCGAAGTGATCTTAATGCCCAGAGCACCCAGCGCACGCACCGACGATTCACGGCCCGGACCGGGGCCCTTGATTTCAACGTCCAGGTTCTTGATACCCTGTTCGATGGCGGCGCGGCCAGCCACTTCCGAAGCCACCTGAGCGGCGAACGGGGTGGATTTGCGCGAACCCTTGAAACCTTGACCACCCGACGAAGCCCACGACAAAGCGTTGCCTTGGCGGTCGGTGATGGTGATGATGGTGTTGTTGAACGAAGCATGCACGTGGGCGATGCCATCGGCAATGTTCTTGCGAACCTTCTTGCGAACGCGGGCGGCGGCGTTGCTGGAGGGAGACTTGGCCATAACTGTCCTTTAACCGATTATTTCTTCAGCGATTGAGCAGCCTTGCGCGGACCTTTGCGGGTACGGGCATTGGTCTTGGTACGTTGACCACGCACGGGCAGGCCACGGCGATGACGGAAACCACGGTAGCAACCAATGTCCATCAAACGCTTGATGTTCATGGTGGTTTCGCGGCGCAGATCGCCTTCGATCGTGAAGGTGCCCACCTGATCGCGAACCTTTTCGAGTTCAGCGTCGGTCAGATCCTTGATCTTCTTGGAATAGTCGATACCGCAAGCTTCGCAAATTTGGCGGGCGCGGGTGCGACCGATACCAAAAATGGCGGTCAAACCAATTTCAGCGTGCTTGTGGGGCGGAATGTTGATACCTGCAATACGAGCCATGGTGGTCCTCTAAACGTATCAGCCTTGGCGCTGCTTGTGGCGCGGGTCGGTGCAGATAACGCGCACGACGCCATGGCGACGGATAATCTTACAGTTGCGGCACATTTTTTTGACCGAAGCTGAAACTCTCATGTTTCTCTCCAAAAAACTTTCAAACTTTTGACTTCGCTCGGAACACGATCCGGGCATACTTGAGACCGTAGGGCATGCGCTCTATGGGGGCCTAGCTGCCCAGCAAAGTGCTTGTGCATCTTGCGGGCTGGCATTTCAATGGCGTGGCGTGCGCATTCTCCAGTGGTGTGACGTTGGCTTACTGGGCCTTGAAATTGGCCTTTTTCAGCAACGATTCGTACTGTTGCGACATCATGTAGTTTTGCACCTGGGACATGAAGTCCATGGTCACCACCACGATGATCAACAACGAAGTACCACCAAAATAGAACGGCACGTTGTACTTGAGTATCAAGAACTCAGGCAACAAGCACACCAAAGTAATGTAAACCGCGCCAGCCAGCGTCAAACGAACCAGGATTTTGTCGATGTGGCGCGCGGTTTGCTCGCCCGGACGAATGCCTGGAATGAAGGCGCCGCTCTTCTTCAGATTGTCGGCGGTTTCGCGGCTGTTGAACACCAAAGCGGTGTAGAAGAAACAGAAAAAGACGATGGCAGCGGCGTAAAACGCCACATAAATGGGCTGACCCGGCGACAGCGCCGCAGCAATGTCGCGCAACCAGCGCATGGAATCGCCTGTGCTGATCCAACTGACCACTGTGGTCGGCAACAGAATGATGGACGAGGCAAAAATCGGCGGAATCACACCCGCCATGTTCAGCTTGAGCGGCAGGTGCGACGATTGACCGCCATACACCTTGTTGCCCACCTGACGGCGTGCGTAGTTGACCAAAATTTTGCGCTGGCCACGTTCCACAAAAACCACACAATAGGTCACCAAACCGACCAGCAGCACAATCACAATCGCTGCCAGAATGTTCATGGCCCCGGTGCGCACCAATTCCAGCAAGCCACCCACAGAACTGGGCAGGCCCGCCGCAATACCGGCAAAAATCAGGATGGAAATACCGTTGCCCAAACCGCGCTCGGTGATTTGTTCACCCAGCCACATCAGGAACATGGTACCCGCCACCAAGCTGACCACCGCTGTAACGCGGAAACCAAAGCCGGGATCAATGACCAAGCCTGCCGTACCTTCCAACGCCACCGCAATGCCCAAAGCTTGAAACACCGCCAGCCCCAATGCACCGTAACGGGTGTACTGGGTGATTTTGCGCCGTCCTGCTTCGCCTTCTTTTTTCAGCTGCTCGAATGCTGGAAGCACGTAGGTCATCAATTGCATGATGATCGAGGCTGAAATGTAGGGCATGATGCCCAACGCGAACACGGTAAAGCGCGACAACGCACCACCCGAGAACATGTTGAACAGGTTCAGGATACCGCCCTGCTGCCCCTTGAAAAGCTGGGTCAACTGGTCGGGGTCGATGCCGGGCACAGGAATGTGCGCGCCGATACGGTACACCACCAAAGCCAGCAACAAAAAGACAAGCCGGTGACGCAAATCACCGAACTTGCTTGTTTTGGCCGAGGTTGCAGCAGATGTGGCCACAAACGCTTCCGTTGGGTTAAGCCTTAGGCCAGCGAACCGCCGGCGGCTTCAATCGCAGCCTTGGCAGCCGCGGTCGCGCCAATGCCATTGAGCTTGACAGCCAAGCTGAGTTCGCCGGTCTTGACGACCTTGACGTTCTTGGCGATGGCGGTGACCAAACCAGCTTGCTTGAGCAGTACCAGATCGACTTCGGCAGCGCCCAAGGCTTGCAGATCGGCCAAGGTCACTTCGTCGTTGAACTTGAGGTTGGCCGACTTGAAGCCACGCTTGGGCAGGCGACGTTGCAGCGGCATTTGGCCGCCTTCAAAACCGACCTTGTGGTAGCCACCCGAACGGGATTTTTGGCCCTTGTGGCCACGGCCAGCGGTCTTGCCCAGACCGGAGCCGATACCACGACCCACGCGACGCTTGGCGTGTTTGGCACCAGCTGCGGGTTTGATAGTGTTGAGTTCCATGTCTTGACTCCGATCAGATCACTTTGACCAGGTAACTGATCTTGTTGATCATGCCGCGCACTGCCGGGGTGTCCTGCAGTTCGCTGACGCTGTTGAGTTTGCGCAGGCCCAGACCACGCACGGTGGCGCGGTGGGACTCTTTACAGCCGATGGGGCTGCGCACCAGTTGAACTTTAACGGTGTTGGTGGTCGTCATGATCGTTCCAATCAACCCAGAATGTCTTCAACCGACTTGCCGCGCTTGGCAGCAACTTCGGCGGGCGTGGTCGAGTTCTTCAACGCATCCAACGTGGCGCGAACCAGGTTGTACGGGTTGCTCGAACCGTGGCTCTTGGCCACCACGTCGGTGATGCCCAGCACTTCGCACACAGCGCGCATCGGGCCGCCAGCGATGATACCGGTACCCTTGGAGGCCGGCAGCATCATGACGTTGGAAGCACCGTGGTGACCATTGACCGCATGGTGCAAGGAACCGCTCTTGAGCGAGATCTTGAACATGTTGCGGCGGGCTTCGTCCATGGCTTTTTGCACAGCCACCGGCACTTCACGTGCCTTGCCTTTGCCCATGCCGACGCGGCCATCGCCGTCACCCACCACGGTCAACGCAGCGAAACCCATGATGCGGCCACCCTTGACCACCTTGGTCACGCGGTTGACCGCGATCATCTTTTCGCGCAAGCCGTCGTCGTTCGCTTCGTTCTTCACGTTAGCTTGAAATTTAGCCATTTGCGTATTCCCAATCAGAATTGCAGGCCAGCTTCACGAGCGGCATCTGCGAGGGCTTTGACACGGCCGTGGTAAGCAAAACCGGAACGGTCGAAGGCCACTTTTTCAATGCCAGCGGCTTTCGCCTTTTCGGCGATGCGCTTGCCAATCAGTTCGGCAGCGGCTGTGTTGCCACCTTTGCCGCCCGCACCAATTTGATCGCGCACTTCTTTTTCCAGCGTGGAGGCCGAGGCCAGCACTTGGGAGCCATCGCCGGAAATGACGCTGGCATAGATGTGGAGGTTGGTGCGGTTGACCGTCAAACGCACGGCACCTTGCTGGGCAATACGGATGCGAGTTTGACGGGCACGACGCAAACGCTGTTCTTTTTTCGTCAACATGTTCGCTGTCCTTATTTCTTCTTGGTCTCTTTGATCACGACCTTCTCATCCGAGTAGCGGATGCCCTTGCCTTTGTAAGGCTCGGGAGGACGCACGGCGCGGACTTCAGAAGCGATTTGACCTACGCGCTGGCGGTCGGCACCCTTGATCACGATTTCGGTCGGGGTCGGGGTCACGACGGTGATGCCTTCGGGCATGTCAAAGTTGACCGGGTGGGAGTAGCCCACAGCCAGGTTCAGCTTGTTGCCTTGAGCAGCGGCTTTGTAGCCCACGCCAATCAGGTTGAGCTTCTTCTCGAAGCCTTTGCTGACACCGTTGACCATGTTGTTGACCAGCTGACGCAGGGTACCGCACATGGCGCTGGCATCACGCGAGTCGTTCACCGGGGTGAAGGACAGCTTGCCGTCGGCGCTTTCCACTTTGACCAGCGGGTTGAGACCTTGGCTCAGGGCACCCAAAGCACCCTTGACGCTGATGGAATCCGCTTGGAGGGCCACTTCCACGCCTTGCGGAATGGCCACAGCTTGTTTACCTACACGAGACATTTCAGGTTCTCCTTAATGCCAGCGTCAGGCGACGTAACACAAAACTTCACCACCGATGCCGGTAGCACGGGCTTTGCGATCGGTCATGACACCTTGCGGGGTCGTGACGATGGCAACACCCAGGCCGTTTTGCACCTGGGGAATGGCTTTGCTGCCTTTGTACACACGCAGGCCAGGGCGGCTGACGCGCTCGATGCGCTCAATCACCGGACGACCAGCGTAGTATTTCAGGGCAATTTCGAGTTGGCTTTTGCCAGCTTCGGTCTTGACTTGGAAACCGTCGATGTAACCTTCGTCTTTCAGCACTTGTGCAATGGCGGACTTCACTTTGGAAGCCGGCATGGCCACGGAGGCCTTGCTCACCATTTGCGCATTGCGGATGCGGGTCAACATGTCGGCGATAGGATCACTCATGCTCATTTGGGGTACTCCTTACGCCTTACCAGCTGGCTTTGGTCACGCCGGGGATTTCACCGGCAAAAGCCAGTTCACGCACCTTGGCACGTGCCAGACCGAACTGGCGGAACGTACCACGGGGACGACCGGTGATTTCGCAACGGTTGCGCTGGCGGGTCGGGTTGGCGTTGCGGGGCAACTTTTGCAGGCCCAGGCGAGCGGCATCGCGCTCTTCATCGGAACGCTTAGCGTCCTTGGCGATGGCCTTGAGCTCGTTGTACTTGTTGGCGAACTTGGCGGCGAGTTTCTCGCGCTTCAGTTCACGCTGGAGGAAAGCTTGTTTAGCCACGAAGCACCTCAGTTCTTGAACGGGAAACGGAAACCAGCCAGCAGTGCCTTGCACTCGGCATCGGTCTTGGCGGTCGTGGTGATGCTGATGTTCAGACCACGCAGAGCATCCACCTTGTCGTATTCGATTTCGGGGAAGATGATCTGTTCTTTGACACCAACGTTGTAGTTGCCACGGCCGTCGAACGACTTGCCGGAGATACCACGGAAGTCGCGCACACGCGGCAGGGCCACGGTCACGAAACGGTCCAGGAATTCGTACATCTTGGCACCGCGCAGGGTTACCATGCAGCCAATGGGCTGTTGTTCACGGATCTTGAAACCTGCGATAGCCTTGCGGGCTTTGGTCACGACGGGCTTTTGGCCAGCGATCTTGGTCAGGTCGCCCACGGCGTGGTCCATGACTTTCTTGTCGGCCACGGCTTCACTCACACCCATGTTCAGGGTGATTTTGGTGATGCGCGGCACTTCCATCACGGACGAGTAGCCGAACTGCTCTTTGAGAGCCGGCGCGACTTTGTCGCGGTAGATTTGTTGAAAGCGTGCCATGCTCATGCCACCTTGATTTCTTCGCCACTGGATTTGTAGACGCGCACTTTGCTACCGTCTTCCAGCACTTTGATGCCCACGCGGTCAGCCTTGCCTGTGGTGGCGTTGAAAATGGCCACGTTGGACTGATGGATGGGCATGCTCTTTTCAATGATGCCGCCGGCCACACCCTTCATGGGGTTGGGCTTGGCGTGCTTCTTGACCAGGTTGATGCCTTCGACCAGCACGCGCTCTTCGCTGGCACGTTGCACCACGGTGCCGCGTTTGCCTTTGTCGCGGCCGGTAATGACGATCACTTCGTCGCCTTTGCGGATCTTGTTCATGTGTCGATTCCTTACAGGACCTCGGGGGCCAGGGACACGATCTTCATGAACTTCTCGGTACGCAGTTCACGCGTGACCGGGCCGAAGATACGGGTGCCGATAGGCTCGAGCTTGGCGTTGAGCAACACCGCAGCGTTGCCGTCGAACTTGATCAAGGCGCCATCGCCACGACGAATGCCCTTGGCGGTGCGAACCACCACAGCGTTGTAGACCTCGCCTTTTTTGACGCGGCCGCGCGGAGCAGCTTCCTTGATGCTCACTTTGATGATGTCGCCCACGCTGGCGTAGCGGCGCTTGGAGCCGCCCAGCACTTTGATGCACATCACGGACTTGGCACCCGTGTTGTCGGCAACATCGAGTCGAGATTGCGTTTGGATCATTTGATTTAAGTCCCAACTTGAATCCCAGCAGCCACCACGGCCACAGGCGATCAGTCTTGGGCCCGTCGTTGTTGCAACGCTTTTGTGACCAAAAGCACCGCAGCTTCGCTGGGCAGATTTGCTTCGTTTTTTAAGCGAAGCTGCGGATTATCACGCTAACCCCGCCCAGCGTCAATGGTTACTGCACCAAAAAACCACATTTATTCGGCAGATCGGCGCGCTGGGCCGACAATAGGCGGCATGAACACTCTCAACTCTTCTTTGGCCCATGCCCGCTTGGGCTTTGTGGGTGGTGGCAACATGGCCAGCGCCATCATTGGCGGACTGATTCAACAAGGTGTGCCCGCGCAGCACATTCAGGTGGTGGAGCCGGTGGCGGCGCAGCGCGACCGTTTGAGTGCCGAGTTTGGCGTGGTGGTGCATGAGCAAGCCGGTGCCGCATTGCAGCTGTGCCAATTGGTGGTGTGGGCGGTCAAGCCACAGGTGCTCAAAACGGTGGCTCAAGACGCGGCGGCATGGACGGGCGCGGCCCTGCACCTGAGTGTGGCGGCGGGCATACGCAGCGACAGTCTGGCCACATGGTTGGCCAGTGAGCGCATTGTGCGTGCCATGCCCAACACTCCGGCACTGGTTGGGCACGGCATGACCGGCTTGTACGCCCGCCCCGGTGTCAGCGCCAACGACCGTGACCTGGTACAGCAAGTGGTGGCCACCACCGGGCGGCATGTGTGGCTGGAGCGCGAAACGGACTTGGACGCGGTGACGGCGTTGTCGGGCTCGGGGCCAGCCTACGTGTTCTACTTTTTGGAGGCCATGCGCCAAGCGGGCACCGAAATGGGCTTGAGCACCGATACGGCGATGCAACTGGCACTGGCCACGTTTGCCGGAGCCACCCAACTGGCACAAGATGCCACAGAGCCGCCCGAGGTACTGCGTGAACGGGTCACGTCCAAAGGTGGCACCACCTACGCCGCACTGACGGCCATGGAAACCGCAGGAGTTAAAGCCGCGTTTGTGCAGGCCATGCACGCCGCCCAGCAACGCGCCCGCGAGTTGGGCGATGAATTTGGTGCCTGACAGGGAATAGGGCTGCGTTCAGGCCAACGGCACGCCCAGCGCCTTGAGCGCGTAGCTGCCCGCAACGCCCACAAACAACGTCAGCCCCAGCCAGTGGTTGAGGCGGAAGGCGCGAAAGCAGCCTTCGCGAGAGCGGCGGTGGATCATGGTGTAGTGCCACCCCACCTGCCCCAACGCCACCAGCAAGGCCGCACCGTAGAGCCAGCCGCCCACCTGCGGCCACAACAGCCCCCCCCACAAGGCCAGATGGGCCAGGTAGAACGCGGTGACGGCGGCCACGTCCCAACGGCCCAAGGTGATGGCCGAGGTTTTCATGCCGATCTTGAGGTCGTCGTCGCGGTCCACCATCGCGTATTCGGTGTCGTAGGCCAGCACCCAAAACAGGTTGCCCAGCAGCAAGGCCCAAGCCTGGGTCGGGATGTGCTGCTGTACCGCAGCGAAAGCAATCGGGATGCCAAAGCTGAAGGCCACGCCCAGCACCGCCTGCGGCATGGCCAAGAAACGCTTGGCGTAGGGGTAAATCAACGACACCAGCAAGGCGGGCACCGACCACAACACCGCGATGGTGTTGGTGGTCAGCACCAGCCCAAACGACACCAGCGCCAGCACCGCACCCACACCCAACGCCTCTTTGACCGACACGGTGCCCGCTGTGACAGGACGGTGGGCGGTGCGTTTGACGTGGCGGTCAAAGTCGCGGTCGGCCACATCGTTGATGCAGCAGCCCGCGCTGCGCATCAGGATGGTACCGGCCACAAAGATGGCCACCAGGTGCCAGCCGGGCCAGCCGTCCGCCGCAATCCACAACGCCGACAGGCTGGGCCACAGCAGCAGCAGCCACCCCGCCGGGCGATCCCAGCGGATGAGGTTGAGGTACAGCGCCCAACGCGACGGGGCGGGCAACGGGGGCAAGGCGGGGTTCATGGTGCGAGGTTCAGGCAGAGAGGCGTTGCACGCCGGGCAGTTCACAAGCGTAAACGGCGTTGCGCAACGCGGCAATGGCTTCGTAACGGGTAAAACTGCGCCGCCACACCAGCACCACGCGCCGGGTGGGCGGATCGCCGATGAACGGCAGGTAGCGCACGTAAGCCACATCGCCGGGGCCAGCGGCAGGCCGTGCGGTTTTGGCCTGTGGCGTGAGGGCACTGGCGGGCACACTCAAGCGCGGCACCAGCGTCACGCCCATACCAGCGGCCACCATGTGCTTGATGGTTTCGAGCGAGGAGCCTTCAAAGCTTTTGCGGATACCTTCAGCGTCGTTGGAAAAACGCGCGAACTCGGGGCAGACTTCCAGCACGTGGTCGCGAAAGCAGTGGCCAGCGCCCAGCAGCAACAGGGTTTCTTGCTTGAGCTCTTCGGCGCTGATGTCGTCGCGCCGCGCCAGTGGGTGGCTAAAGGGCACGGCGGCGAGAAACGGTTCGTCGTACAGCGGGGCCACGGCCAGGTTGGCATCGGGGAAGGGTTCGGCCAAGATCGCGGCATCGATCTCGCCCAACCGCAGTTGCTCCAGCAGCTTGGCGGTCAGGTTCTCCTGCAACATCAGCGGCATTTGCGGCGTGCGCTCAATCACTTGACGCACCAAATCGGGCAACAGGTAGGGGCCGATGGTGTAGATCACGCCCAGCCGCAGCGGCCCGGCCAGTGGGTCTTTGCCGCGTTTGGCAATTTCTTTGATGGCAGCGGCCTGCTCCAGCACCACCTGGGCTTGGCGCACGATTTCCTCGCCCAGCGGGGTGACGGTGACCTCGCTGGCGTTGCGCTCAAACAGTTTGAGTTCGAGTTCTTCTTCCAGCTTTTTGATGGCCACGCTGAGCGTGGGCTGCGACACGAAGCAGGCCTCGGCGGCGCGGCCAAAGTGGCGCTCACGCGCCACGGCCACGATGTACTTGAGCTCGGTGAGTGTCATCAGTACTGGTACACACCACGCCCGGTCTTGCGGCCCAAATAGCCTGCGGCCACCAGTTCTTTGAGCAACGGGCAGGGACGGTACTTGCTGTCGTTGAAATCGGCAAAGAACACGTTCATGATGGCCAAGCAGGTGTCCAGGCCAATCAGGTCGGCCAGCGCCAGCGGGCCAATCGGGTGGTTGCAGCCCAGTTTCATGCCCGCGTCGATGTCTTCGGCACTGGCCACACCTTCGGCCAGCACAAAGAAGGCTTCGTTGATCATCGGGATCAACAAACGGTTGACCACAAAGCCGGGCGCGTTGCGCACGGTGACGGGGGTTTTGCCCAGTTTTTCGGCCAGCGCTTTGACGGCGGCGTGGGTGGCATCGCTGGTTTGCAAGCCACGGATGATTTCGACCAACGCCATCATGGGCACCGGGTTAAAGAAGTGCATGCCGATGAAACGGTCGGGGCGGCTGGTGATGGCGGCCAGTTGCGTGATGCCAATCGAGCTGGTGTTGGTGGCGATCACGGTCTCGGGCGGCAGCAGGCCGTCGAGCTGGCGCAGGATCTTGATTTTGAGTTCCTGGTTTTCGGTGGCGGCTTCCACCACCAGTTGCGCGCCCTGGAGGTCGTCGTAGCTGCTGGAAGGCTGGATGCGGGCCAAGGTGGCCTCTTTGTCGGCGGCGCTGAGTTTGTCTTTTTTGACCAGACGCTCCAAGCTGCCCGCGATGGTGGCCAAGCCTTTTTGTACGGCTGCGTCGCTGATATCGACCATGATCACGCGCAGGCCGTTGGCCGCACACACTTGGGCAATGCCGTTGCCCATGGTGCCCGCGCCAATAACGCCGATGGTGTGGATCTCGCTCATGGAATGCTCCTGCTGATGTGATGGAATAGAGAACGAAGAAAAAGCGCGGCCATTATTGCGCGATCGCATGACGTGCAGCCCACAAAGGGAGTGAGGTTACTTCCAGCGCACGGGCTCCAAGCTGACGCTGCCCTTGTCGCTGCTCAAAGTCAAGGTGCCATCGAGCACGGTGGCTTGCAGTTGCATGCTGCGCTCGGCCAAGTCGGCCAGCGCGCGGGTGGCATCGGTAGGCAAGCGCCACACTTGCAACTTGTCAAAACGGCTGAGTTTGCTTTCGATGCCTTTCCACCAGATGTCGGCGGACGAAGCGTAGGTGTAGACGCACACGGCATCGGCCTGGCTGCACGCTTTGGACAGGGGTTTGTCTTCGGGCTGGCCAACCTCGATCCACAGCCGCTTGCGGCCCGTGAAGTCGGTCAAGTGCACATCGGGGTCGCTGGGGTCGGACAGGCCCGCGCCAAAGGCCAAGGTGCCATCGCCGTTGCACACGTCTTGCAGCAGGTGGGCGTTGAGGGCCAGCGCCACCAGCCGCACCATCATGCGCTCGTCGTTTTCGCTGGGGTGGCGCGCCAAGGTCAGGGCGTGGTCGGCGTAGTAGTTGTGGTCAATGTCGGCGATTTGCAGGTTCGCCTTGAACACGGTGGATTTGATGGCCATCGGCGACTTTCTCGGTTCAGGCGGCGGTGAGCTGCGTGTGCAGCAGCGTCAGCGGGTAGCGCTGGCCGGCCAAGTGGTCTTCGATGCACTGCAACACCAAGGCACTGCGGTGGCGGGCGATGCTGGCACGCACTTCGTCGGGCGTGAGCCACACGGTGCGCACGATGCCCGCGTCCAGCGTCTGGCCGGGCACCTCGGCCCCCAGCTCACCACAAAAGGCAAAACGCAGGTAGGTGATGCCGTCCTCGCCACGGGTCTGGGAGGCCGACAGGTAGATCCCCACCAGCGCCGTGGGCGTAAAGTGGTGGGCGGTTTCTTCAAGTGCCTCGCGCGCGCAGCCTTGTACCAAGCCTTCGCCGGGGTCGAGGTGCCCCGCCGGGTTGTTCAGGCGCAAGCCGTCGGGGGTGTTTTCTTCGACCAGCAGGTAGCGGCCATCGCGTTCGATGATGGCAGCCACAGTGACGTTGGGTTTCCAGCGGGTGTTCATGCCTGCGATTATCGACGCTGCCATGGCCAGACCGCACAATGGAGGCTACCGCAGCCGCACGCTGGCCCGCGCACCTGACACCCCGACCTGCCAGGAGTTGGATTTGAGCCACCGCCCCCTACCCACCGACCGGCCTTGGCTGGAGGCTTACCCCGCAGGGGTGCCCGCCGACATCGACACCCGCGACTGCCCGTCGCTGGTGGCGTTGCTGGAGGACAGCTTTGCGCGTTACGCGCAACGCACCGCCTTCCATTGTTTGGGGGCGCACTGGAGTTACCGCGAGGTGGACTTGGCATCCCAGGCGCTGGCAGCGTGGCTGCAACACCTGGGTCTGGCCCCAGGCGAGCGGGTGGCGGTGATGCTGCCCAACACACCGCAGTACCCGGTGGCGGTGGCGGCCATCCTGCGCGCCGGACTGGTGCTGGTCAACGTCAATCCGCTCTACACCGCGCGCGAGTTGCAGGAGCAGTTGCAGGATTCGGGCGCACAAGCCGTGGTGGTGCTGGAAAATTTTGCCGCCACGCTGGAAAGCTGCATCGCCCACACGGCGGTGCGGCACGTGCTGCTGTGCAGTTTGGGCGATATGCTGGGCTGCTGCAAAGG
>JBLIZX010000198.1:0-4401 GCA_048860285.1 Macromonas sp.
TGAGCCATTGCTTGAGCCGCCCGGCGCGGTGGCGGGGCTCGACCCGGGGTTCCACCAGTTGCCAGAAGCGGTGCAGCAGCGGGGTCAGCGTGGCCCAGTCCGGGGTGGGCGTGGTAGGGGTGTGGCCTTGGTCGAGCAAGATGTCCAGTGCCAAGCCGGGGTCGCTGACCATGCCACGGCCCAGCATCAGGTCGGTGCAGCCCGATTCGGCGAGGCAGCGCCGCGCATCGGCCACCGTCCAGATTTCGCCGTTGGCGACCACTGGAATGTGGACTGCCGCCCGAATGTCGGCAATACGCGCCCAGTAAGCTGGTGGACGGTAGCCGTGGGCCTTGGTGCGCCCATGCACCACCAATGTGCTGGCATCACCATCGGCAATCGCTTGGGCGCAGGCCTCGGCCAGTTGATCGTCGTCGTAGCCCAGCCGCAT
Source organism: Macromonas sp. (assembly GCA_048860285.1). GTDB lineage: Bacteria > Pseudomonadota > Gammaproteobacteria > Burkholderiales > Burkholderiaceae_C > Macromonas_A. The sequence goes on from JBLIZX010000198.1 coordinate 431, forward strand.
TTTGGCCGATACCGGCATGGCGGCGGGCACGGCTTGGCGCACCGCCCGCACGATGCGGTGCAGCAGTTCGGGGTCTTGCAGCAGCGACGCACCCCCGCCGTGGCGGTTGACCACCTTGGCCGGGCAGCCAAAGTTCAGGTCGATCCCCGCTGGCCCCAATGTGGCCAGACGCGCGGCGTTGTCGGCCAAACAGGCGGGATCGGAACCCAGCAGCTGCGCCCGCACCGGCACCCCAGCGGACGTGCGCCCACCCTGCAACAACTCTGGCACGATGCGGGTGAAGACCCGCGCGGGCAGCAGTTGGTCGGTGATGCGGATGAATTCCGACACACACAGGCTCACGCCGCCGACGCGGGTCAGCACATCGCGCAGCGTGCAATCCAGTAAGCCCTCCATCGGGGCCAGCAGAATGTTCATAAATGGCGGGGTTTCAACGGGGCAGCGCCAAATGCAGCTTGATGGCATCTTCCACCGCCAGCAGGTCGGCTTTGGACAGGGTGCCCAGCTGGGTCTTGAGGCGGGTCTTGTCGGCGGCCATGATTTGATCGGCCATGGCTTTGCTGCTTTGCCCCGCGACCGTGATGAGCGCCTCGCCCGGGTATTGCCGCCCGGTGTTGCTGGTGATGGGCACCACCACCACACGGGCCAGATGCCGGTTGGCTGCGTCGTTGCTCACGATGACCGCCGGGCGTGTCTTGCGGATTTCACTGCCCACACCGGGGTCAAACTCGACCCACCAGACTTCACCGCGTTTCATCCGCCATGTCCTTGGCCAGTGCGTTGCACCATGCCGCTGCCTCGGCCTCGCGGCTTTGGTCTGCGGCCATGGCTCGGTAGCCATCGTCGAGCGAGGTATCGACCACATGGGGCCGCACCAGGTTTTCGATGAACTGGCTCATGCGCCGCTTGCCCACCAGCCGGTGCAGGCCGTCGTACACCACCTCGTCCAGCGTGATGGTCATGCGTTTGTGCATGTCAGCTCCTTAGTACGTTATGCATACAACGTATTTTAATAAATGGAGGTCGCCGCGGTTATCCGGCGGCACCTGAGCGTGACCAAAAATCGGGCTGGCCGTAACGGGTTTTGAGGAAGTCGATCCACAGCCGCACCCGCAGGGGCAGGTGCTGGCGCTGTGCAAACACAGCGTAGATGCCGTTGGGCGGGGCGGCAAAGTCGTCCAGCACCGTGACCAAGCGGCCTGCGGCCACATCGGCCTCCACCTCCCAGGTGCTGCGCCACGCAATGCCGTGCCCAGCCAAGCACCATTCGTACAGCACTTGGCCGTCGGTGCAGTCCATCGGGCCGTGGGGGCGCAGGTGGATCAGCTCGCCCGGCTTGCCGGGGTGGGCCGCGGGCAGCAGAAAGGCCCAGCCCCGGGTTTGCGAGGCATCGGACGACAACGTGAGGCAGCGAAAGCGCACCAAATCGCGCGGGTGCTGGGGCCGCCCATGCTGTTGCAGGTAGCGCGGCGTGGCCACGCACAGGCGGCGGTTGTCGGCCAGCCGCACGCTGACCAGGCTGGAATCGGGCAAATCGCCCACCCGCACCGCGCAGTCGTAGCCTTCGGCGGCCAGGTCGATCACGCGGTCGCTCAGGTTGAGCGAGACCGTGACCTCGGGGTGCAGCTCGTGAAAGTGCGGTACCAGCGGTGCCACGTGGCGGCGGCCAAAACCGGCGGGTGCGGTCAGGCGCAGGTGCCCGGTGGCGCGCCGCCCGCCCGCGCTCACGCTGGCCTCGGTGTTGGCGATGTCGGCCAGCAGGCGCTGACAGTCTTCCAAATACGCGCTGCCTTCGTGCGTCAGGCTTAGGCGGCGCGTGCTGCGCACCATCAGCTTGATGCCCAGCAGCGCCTCCAGCGCGTCCAGCCGTCGCCCGATGATGGCCGGGGCCACACCTTCGGCGCGCGCCGCCGCCGCCAGACTGCCACGGGCGGCCACGGCCACAAAGGTTTGCATGGCTTTGAGTTTGTCCATCGGTGGGGAATTGGGAAGGCGACTGGTGGGCGAATAAGGTGGTCAACCGCATGGCTGCGGTGGTGCAGGGGGCCGATTATGTCTAAAAAAGTCAGGATTGCTTCAGCCACAACGTTTCCAATCTGTCACAACGCTTCGCATACAGTAGAGCTTATGCGTGGGAGCCCCCTTGAGCGATGGGAATGGCTTCACCGCCCCGGCTTTTTAAAGAAACCTTGCATTGATTGAAACAGGAGATTTACCGCATGACCACCGCCCGTACCGCCATCCACCGCTTGCAAGTGGCCACCGAGCTGCAACAGTTCATCGACAACGAAGTGCTGCCCGGCACCGGCATCGACCGTGCCGCCTGGTGGGCGGGTTTTGATGCCATCGTGGCCGATCTGGCCCCCAAAAACATCGCTTTGTTGGCCGAACGCGACCGCCTGCAAACCGAAATGGACGCTTGGCACACCGCCCACCCCGGCCCGATTGCCGACATGGACGCTTACCGCGCTTTCCTTGAGCAGATTGGCTACTTGGTGCCGGTGCCCGAGCAAGCCCAAGTCACCACCGCCAACGTGGACGACGAACTGGCCACGATGGCTGGCCCGCAACTGGTGGTGCCTATCCTCAACGCCCGCTACGCACTCAATGCCGCCAACGCGCGTTGGGGCAGCCTGTACGATGCGCTGTACGGCACCGATGCCATCCCCGAAACCGATGGCGCTGAAAAAGGCACCGGTTACAACCCCGTGCGCGGTGCCAAGGTGATCGAATTTGCCCGCAACGTGCTGGATCAAGCCGCACCGCTGGCCAACGCCTCGCACAAAGACGCAACCGGTTACAGCGTGGTCAACGGCCAACTGCAAGTGGCACTGGCCAACGGCGGCAGCACCGGCCTGTGCAACCCGGCCCAATTCGTGGGCTACAAGGGCGACGTGGCCAGCCCCAGCTCGGTGCTGCTGCAAAACAACGGCATCCACATCGATGTCGTCATCAACCGCGACACCACCATCGGGGCCAGCGACGCAGCTGGCATCAGCGACATGGTGATGGAAGCCGCCCTGTCCACCATTCTGGACTTGGAAGATTCCGTGGCCGCCGTGGACGCGCAAGACAAAGTGCTGGGCTACCACAACTGGTTGGGCATCCTCAAGGGCACGCTGACCGAATCGTTTGAAAAAGGCGGCAAGACCCTGACCCGTGGCCTCAACGCCGACCGCATCTACACCGCCGCCAACGGCGCAGGTGAGGTGCGCCTGCATGGCCGCAGCCTGATGTTCGTGCGCAACGTTGGCCACCTGATGACCAATCCGGCCATCCTCTACACCGCCGCCGACGGCAGCGTCAAGGAAATCCCCGAGGGTGTGATGGACGCGGTCGTGACCACCACCATCGCGCTGCACGACCTGCAAGGCCACGGTGTCAACGGCATCCGCAACAGCCGCAAGGGCAGCGTCTACATCGTCAAGCCCAAGATGCACGGCCCGGCGGAAGTGGCCTTTGCCAACGAACTGTTTGGCCGCGTGGAGCAGCTGCTGGGCTTGCCCGACAGCACCGTCAAGCTCGGCATCATGGACGAAGAGCGCCGCACCTCGGTCAACCTCAAGGCCTGCATTGCCGCCGCCGCCAGCCGCGTGGCGTTCATCAACACCGGCTTTTTGGACCGCACCGGCGACGAAATGCACACCGCCATGCTGGCTGGCCCCATGATGCGCAAGGGCGACATCAAGGGCAGCGTCTGGATTGCCGCCTACGAGCGCCGCAACGTGCTGATTGGCCTGCAATGCGGCTTGCGCGGCAAGGCCCAGATCGGCAAAGGCATGTGGGCCATGCCCGACCTGATGGCCGAAATGCTCAAGCAAAAAGTGGTTCACCCCAAGGCCGGTGCCAACACCGCTTGGGTGCCCAGCCCGACCGGAGCCACCCTGCACGCGCTGCACTACCACCAGGTCAACGTGGCCGACGTGCAAGCCGAGATCGAACGCGCTGGCGACGACCCGCAAGCCCTGCTC
>JBLIZX010000199.1:0-3708 GCA_048860285.1 Macromonas sp.
GGCCAAGGTTTGCAGGGTGAACCCGACGGTTGCGGCCTGTACGGGGTGGAGCTGTTTGTCAAAGGTGAACAGGTGTGGTTCAGCGAAGTCAGCCCGCGCCCACACGATACTGGTTTGGTCACGCTGACGACGCAGTGGCAAAGCGAGTTCGAGTTGCACGCCCGCGCCATTCTGGGGTTGCCGGTGGACACCAGCTTGCGCAACCCCGGTGCCAGTGCCGTGATTTACGGTGGCGTGGAAGCCCAAGGCCTGGTGTTTGACGGGGTGGACGAGGCACTGGCCATTCCCGGCACCGACATCCGCCTGTTTGGCAAGCCTGAGAGCTTCGTCAAGCGCCGCATGGGGGTGGCATTGGCCCGCGCCGCCGATGTGGACACCGCCCGCACCAACGCCAAACTGGCCGCCAGCCGGGTGCGCCCGCGTTTGCCCTGAATTTTGGGTCGAATGGGGCGGATTTTTTTGTATGGCTGCTTGGGTAAAGCCAGTGCGGCCCCAGACCCGCTGCTAGACTGTCCCGAAGCGGTGCTGTTGACCAATGGCGCGGTGCCGCACCGCACAACCAAGGGGATCAGGGTGCTGCATCGTCGATTGCATTCGACTGAGTTTTTAGAAAGAGATTTCGGGGATCAAGCGCCACATTGCGACGGATACACAAGGCTTTCCGCACGCAGTGGCGGTGACGACAGCGCAGGTGACGGATCGCAAGGGGGCGCTGGAGGCATTCAAGCGTTGCAAGGGCACCTTGACGCGGGTATGCAGCGTGCTGGCCGATGCGGGTTACACGGGTGCATCGTTCGCGCAGGACGTGCGCAACGTTCTGGGTGAGGCGGTGACGGTGCAAATTGCCAAGCGCAGCGAGCTACACACCTTTAAGGTGATCCCCAAGCGTTGGGTGGTTGAGCGCAGCTTTGCCTGGATCAAAAAGAACCGGCAATTCTTCTTGTCTTTGCTACTCAAAAGATCATAGACAGGCTCTTAGACGCGCCCAGCCCGCAAAGGTTGAGCGCGCAGCCTCAGTGAAGCAGGAACTCACCGAAGCGACCCGCACCTAGCATGACGCTGGCGCGGGCGCAGTAGGAATCCCCTGCTTTTAGGCAGGGGAGGATGTCAAAGCAGGCCCTTGAGCAGGCGGCCCATTTCCGACGGGTTGCGGGTGATGGTGAAACCGCATTCTTCCATGATGGCCAGCTTGGCATCGGCCGTGTCGGCACCGCCGCTGATCAGCGCACCGGCGTGGCCCATGCGCTTGCCAGCCGGCGCGGTCACGCCAGCAATGAAGCCTACCACCGGCTTCTTCATGTTTTCTTTGCACCACAGGGCGGCTTCGGCTTCGTCCGGGCCACCAATTTCACCGATCATGATCACGGCGTCGGTGTCCGGGTCATCGTTGAACGCCTTCATCACGTCGATGTGCTTCAGGCCGTTGATCGGGTCGCCACCGATACCGACGGCGCTCGATTGGCCAATGCCCAGTTCGGACAGTTGTGCCACGGCTTCGTAGGTCAGGGTGCCGGAGCGGCTGACCACGCCAACGCGGCCTTTTTTGTGGATGTGGCCAGGCATGATGCCGATTTTGATCTCATCGGGGGTGATGAGGCCAGGGCAGTTCGGGCCCAGCAGCAGGGTTTCTTTGAAACCTTGTGCCACGCGGTGCTTCATGGCGTTGCGCACCACCAGCATGTCCTTGACCGGAATGCCTTCGGTGATGCAGATCACCAAGTCCAGCTCGGCTTCCACGGCTTCCCAAATGGCGGCGGCAGCACCTGCCGGCGGCACGTAAATCACGGAAACGGTAGCGCCAGTGTCGGCGGCAGCTTCTTTGACGGTGCCGTAAATCGGCACGTCCAGAATCTTTTCACCGGCCTTCTTGGGGTTCACACCGGCCACGAAGCAGTTTTTGCCGTTCGCGTACTCGATGCACTTCTCGGTGTGGAACATACCGGTCTTGCCGGTGATACCTTGGGTGATGACCTTGGTGTCTTTGTTGATCAGGATAGACATGTTCTGTTTCCTTGGGCGTGGGGCTCAGGCGGCGTTAACGGCAGCCACCACCTTTTGGGCGGCTTCGGCCATGGTGTCGGCGCTGATGATGGGCAGGCCAGATTCGGCCAGCATCTTCTTGCCCAGCTCTTCGTTGGTGCCCTTCATGCGCACCACCAGCGGCACGCTCAGGTTCACGGCGCGGCAAGCGGTGATCACGCCGGTGGCGATGGTGTCACACTTCATGATGCCGCCAAAGATGTTGACCAAAATGGCCTTGACTTTGTCGTTCTTGAGCATGATCTTGAACGCTTCGGTCACTTTTTCGGGGGTAGCACCGCCGCCCACGTCCAAGAAGTTGGCCGGCTCAGCGCCGAACAGCTTGATGGTGTCCATGGTGGACATGGCCAAGCCAGCACCGTTGACCAAGCAACCAATGTTGCCGTCCAGGCTGATGTAAGCCAGGTCGAATTGGGAGGCTTCCACTTCCGCCGGATCTTCTTCGTCCAGATCGCGATAGGCCACGATGTCGGGGTGGCGGAACAGCGCGTTGGCATCAAAGTTGAACTTTGCGTCCAAGGCGATCAGGTTGCCCTTGCTGTCGCGGTTGAGTGGGTTGATTTCGACCAGCGAAGCGTCGGTCTTCATGTAGCACTGGTACAACTTTTGGAACAGGTCGATGGCCTGTTCTTGCGAGTCTTGCGGCATGCCGATGCCTTGGGCCAGTTCCAGCGCCTGTTCGCGGCTCAGGCCGGTGTCCACGCACTCGATCGGATCGACAAAAATTTTGACGATCTTTTCAGGGGTGTTGTGGGCCACTTCTTCAATGTCCATACCGCCTTCGCTCGAAGCGATGAAGGCCACTTTTTGCGTGGCGCGGTCGGTCACGACGGAGACGTAGTATTCCTTCTGGATGTCGGCACCGTCTTCAATGTAGAGGCGACGCACTTTTTGGCCTTCCGGGCCGGTTTGGTGCGTGACGAGCTGCATGCCCAGAATGTCACCGGCCAGACGTTGCACGTCTTCGATGCTCTTGGCCACTTTAACGCCGCCGCCCTTGCCACGGCCACCAGCGTGGATCTGGGCCTTGACAACCCACACGGGGCCGCCGAGTTTTTGGGCCGCTTCAACGGCTTCTTGCACGGTGAATGCCGGGATGCCGCGCGGAACGGGCACGCCAAACTGACGCAAGATTTCCTTGCCTTGGTACTCGTGAATCTTCATAAAAAAGCTTTCTTGGGAGTCGGTCAACAACACGTCCGCCCTGCGGGCAAAGTGCCTGAACATTCCGGTAAAACAACACGGCACTGTGCAAGGGAGCAAGGGACACACGAATTCAGAAATGTATCATGCGGTAACGACTTTAACCTTGTTCCAAACTGACACAGTGTTTTGCTATGGTACGCGCAGTACCCACAGGAGAATCTTGATGCCCCACATTTTTATCGACGGCGAAGCCGGTACCACAGGCCTGCAAATCCGCGAACGCTTGGCCCATCTGCCGCAACTCACGCTGTTGAGCATTGCCCCAGAACGGCGCAAAGACCCGGCGGCCAAGCGCGAGCTGATGGCGCAAGCCGACGTGGTGATTTTGTGCCTGCACGACGACGCAGCGCGCGAATCGGTGGCCATGATCGATGAACTCAAGGCCGCAGGCCAGCAGGCACCGCGCATCATCGACGCTTCTACCGCGCACCGCGTGGCACCGGGTTGGGTGTACGGTTTTCC
>JBLIZX010000200.1:0-2266 GCA_048860285.1 Macromonas sp.
TTGCAACTGCAACTCCAATGGCAAGACGCGGGACGGTGGTTGACCCGGCTGGGTCGCCCCGGCGTGCTGCAAGGTGGGCACGGCCAACTTACCGGCCAACTGCATTGGGCGGGGCCACCGCTGGGGGCCGACTGGGATCGCGTCAACGGTGAACTGCAACTCGCGCTGGCCCAAGGGCAATTGCTGCAAATTGAGCCCGGCTTGGCCAAATGGCTGGGCGTGCTCAACCTGCATGCGCTGCCCCGGCGCTTCAGTTTGGACTTTGGCGATGTCGTCAACGCCGCCGCGCTGCTGCAAGGCCAGGTGGATCTGGCCCGCAAGACGCAGGACCTGCAGGCCGTGGCGGTGCCGCACCTCAACGCCGACACCGTCTCGCTGGTGGCCACCGCCATCAACCCCGCGCTGGGTTTGAGCAGCTTTGCCTGGCAATGGCTGCTGCGCCAGCCGCTGCAATACGCCACCACGCAACGCTGGCACATCAGCGGCGGCTGGCAGGCGCCACGCATCGAGAAACTGCCCCACCCACCCAGCGGCACGGGCAACACCGCCAGTCCTGCAGCTGCCACTTTGCCCGCAGCGCTTGACGCCGCCATTCCCACCCATACACCCCACGCCACACCGCCATGAAAGTCGCCGCCATCCAGATGGTGTCGGGCACCGACCTGCACCACAACCTGCAACAAGCGCAGCAGCTGTTGCAACAAGCCGCCCACGCGGGGGCCGAGTTGGCCGTGCTGCCCGAATACTTTGCCTTCATGGGCCAGCGCGACACCGACAAGCTGGCCTTGCAAGAACCCTGGGGCCACGGCCCGGTGCAAGACTTTCTGGCCCGCACCGCACGCGAGCTGCAACTTTGGCTGGTCGGCGGCACGTTGCCGTTGGCCAGTGCCGAGCCGCAACGCGCCAGCAACAGCTCGCTGGCGTACAACCCGGTGGGTGACTGCGTGGCGCGCTACGACAAAATCCACCTGTTTTGTTACGACAATGGGCGCGAACACTACGACGAAGCCCAAACGCTGCTGCCCGGCCACCAACCCACGGCGTTTGAGTTGATCGACCGCAACGGTCAGGCGTGGCGCGTGGGCATGAGCGTGTGCTACGACCTGCGCTTTGCCGAGCTGTACCGCGCCTTGCAAGCCGATATCTTGCTGGTGCCTGCCGCCTTTACCCACACCACTGGTCAAGCACATTGGGAGGTGCTGCTGCGCGCCCGCGCCATCGAAAACCAAGCCTACGTGGTTGCCAGCGCCCAGGGCGGCTTGCACGACAATGGCCGCCGCACTTGGGGCCACAGCTTGGTGGCCGACCCGTGGGGCCAAGTGCTGGCCCAGCACGCCAGCGGCCCCGGCGTGGTGTTGGCCGAGCTGGACAGCGCACACCTGCTACAGGTGCGTACCCAGTTGCCCGCGCTGCAACACCGCCGTTTGTGATACACCAGCGCCGTTTTCACGTTTTTCCCTTTTGTATGTCCGGTTCTTTGTTTCTGGCTCCGCCCTGCCGTCCTGCTCCAGTGCGGCGTTGGCTTGGCCTTAGCGTGTTGGCCGTGGCCACCGCTGTGTTGACCGCGTGCGGCACGGGGGTGGTGTCGTTGCCTCCGGGCGGCACCGCCAGCCGCCCCGTGTTGCCCCCCATGCCAGAGCTGCCCAGCGCGCCGCCGGTGGTGACACCCCAAACGTCCGCCGCTTGGCAATGGGCCGACAGCCAACCCTTGCCTGCGCCGTTGCAGCGTGGTGTCAGTGTGTGGCAGCCGGTGCGTTGGCGCGACTTGCCCGGCTGGGGCACCGACCGTTTGCACGAAGCTTGGAATGCGTGGTTGCGCAGTTGCGAACGCCCTATGCCCGGCATAGGCGCACTGTGCGCTCAAGCGCGCCAACTCAGCATAGGCACCGTAGAGCAACAGCACGAATGGATCATGCGCCAGTTGCAGCCGTACAAAGTGCAAAGTGCCGATGGCAACGACCAAGGCACGCTGACCGGCTACTACGAACCCACACTGCTGGCCAGCCGCCACCCGACAGCGCAATTCCGCTACCCGCTGTACCAAGCGCCGCCCAGTTTGCGCAACGGGCAAAAGTGGTTCACCCGACAGGAAATTGACACCCACCCCAGCGCGCGTGCCGAGTTGCAAGGGCGTGAGATTGCTTGGCTGCAAGATCCGATTGATGCCATGCTGCTGCACATTCAAGGCTCGGGCCGGTTGCAACTGGTGGACGGTGATGGCAACCCCAGCATGCGCGTGGCCTTTGCCGCCACCAACAACCACCCT
>JBLIZX010000201.1:0-2995 GCA_048860285.1 Macromonas sp.
CACCCCGAAGACGAACGCTACGCCCACCTGATTGGCCAGTACGTCAAACTGCCGCTGTGCGACCGCGAGATCCCGGTGATTGCCGACGAGTACGTGGACCGCGCCTTTGGTACCGGCGTGGTCAAAGTCACCCCGGCGCACGACGCAAACGACTACGCCGTGGGCCAGCGCCACCAGTTGCCCATGATTGGCATACTGACGCTGGATGCCAAGATCAACGACCACGGCCCCGAGAAATACCGTGGCCTGGACCGCTTTGTGGCCCGCAAAGCCATCGTGGCCGACCTGGAAACCGCCGGCCTGCTGGTCGAAGTCAAAAAACACAAACTGATGGTGCCACGCTGCGCGCGTACCGGACAGGTGGTCGAGCCCATGCTGACCGACCAATGGTTTGTGGCCATGACCAAGGTCAGCGAACAAGACCCGACCGGCAAATCCATCGCGCAAAAAGCCATCGACGCGGTGCAAAGCGGCCAAGTCTCCTTTGTGCCCGAGAACTGGGTCAACACCTACAACCAGTGGATGAACAACATCCAGGACTGGTGCATCAGCCGCCAGCTCTGGTGGGGCCACCAAATCCCGGCTTGGTACGACATCGAAGGCAACGTGTACGTGGCGCGCAACGCCGACGAAGCGCAAACCCAACTCCAAGCCTACGCCCACAACCTGAGCGAGACCCAGCGCAGCGCCCTGCTGGCCGGTGGTCTCAAGCGCGACGACGACGTGCTCGACACCTGGTACTCCAGCGCGCTGGTGCCCTTCAGCACCCTGGGCTGGCCCGAGGCCACGCAAGACTACGACCTCTACCTGCCCAGCAGCGTGCTGGTCACGGGTTACGACATCATCTTCTTCTGGGTCGCCCGGATGATCATGATGACCACCCATTTCACGGGCAAAGTGCCGTTCAAGCACGTGTACATCCACGGTCTGGTGCGCGACGCGCAAGGCCAGAAAATGAGCAAATCCGAAGGCAACGTGCTCGACCCGGTGGACTTGATTGACGGCATCGAACTCGGCCCACTGCTCGAAAAACGCACCACCGGCCTGCGCAAGCCCGAAACCGCGCCCAAAGTCCGCAAACAAACCGAAAAAGAATTCCCCGAAGGCATCCCCGCCTACGGTGCCGACGCGCTGCGCTTCACCTTTGCCGCACTGGCCTCCTTGGGCCGCAGCATCAACTTCGACAGCAAACGCTGCGAGGGCTACCGCAACTTCTGCAACAAGCTCTGGAACGCCACCCGCTTTGTGCTGATGAACTGCAAAGGCCAGGACTGCGGCACCCACAACGGTGCCAGCGTCACCCTGACCCAAGCCGACCGCTGGATCGTGTCGCGCCTGCAACACGTGCAAGCCGACGTGGCCAAGGGCTTTGCCGACTACCGCCTCGACAACGTGGCCAACGCCGTGTACGACTTCGTGTGGAACGAGTTCTGCGACTGGTACCTCGAAATCGCCAAGGTGCAAATCAACACCGGCAACGCCGAACAACAACGCGGCACCCGCCGCACCCTCATCCGCACGCTCGAAGCCATCCTGCGCCTGGCCCACCCCATCATCCCCTTCATCACCGAGGAGCTGTGGCAAAAAGTGGCCCCGGTCGCCGGTTGCGGTGGCGACTCCATCAGCGTGACCGCCTACCCGCTGGCCCAGCCTGAGCTGATCGACGCCGCCGCCGAAGCCAGCGTGGCGCAACTCAAGGCGTTGGTCGATGCCTGCCGCAACCTGCGCGGTGAAATGAACGTTTCGCCCGCACAGCGCCTGCCGCTGTACGCCGTGGGCGATGCCGACTTCCTGCACACCGTGGCCCCAGTGCTGCAAGCCTTGGCCAAACTCAGTGAGGTCAAAGTGTTCGCCGACGAAGCCAGTTGGACCGCCGCCGCCCAAGCGGCACCGGTGGCCGTGGTGGGCGAAGCGCGCCTGTGCCTGTTCATGGAAATCGACGTGGCCGCCGAAAAAGCCCGCTTGACCAAGGAAGCCACCCGCCTGCAAGGCGAAATCGCCAAGGCCAATGGCAAACTCGGCAACGAAGCCTTTGTGGCCAAAGCCCCGCCCGCTGTGATCGAGCAAGAGAAAAAACGCGTCGCCGACTTCAGCGCCACGCTGGCCAAACTGCAAGAACAGTTGCAGCGTCTGGGCGCATAAAGCGCCTTTGGTACTGTCCGTGAAATGAAAAAAGCCGTCCCGAACAGGACGGCTTTTTGGTTGGTGGTGCTCACGCACCACCCCATCCAACACTTTAGGTCACAATAAAGCTGGCAACCGTCAGCGCAGGCATCCCCACCAACGTGGCAAAGTGCTGCGTCGTGCCCCCCCCATTGCCATCCGCATCGTAGTACAGATTACCTGTGGTGGCATCGTAGATGATGTAATCGTTGGCATCCACAGGCACTGAACCCGACGCAAAGTTGGCCGCCTTCAGCTTGCCCAACGCTAAACCCTTGAAGATCGAGTTCTCCAGCGAAATGCGATCCTGACCCACCACAAAGTCTTGGATGGTATCGGTGTTGGACGACAAGTCCGTATCGAAGCGGAAGATGTCATTGCCCAAGCCACCGACCAGCGTGTCGTTACCCGCCTTGCCATTGAGCGTGTTGGCCATATCGTTGCCGGTCAACTGGTTCGCCAAACCGTTGCCCGTTGCGTTGTCGGCCATCTTGCTGGTCAAAATCAAGTTTTCAAAATTGTCGTTCAAGGTGTACGAGAAATTGGCTTTCACCGTGTCTGTACCCTCGTTCGATTCTTCAAAAACGGTGTCGCTGCTGTCGATGTCGTAGGTGTCATCCCCTGCACCGCCCGCCATAAAGTCGGCACCCGCATCCCCATTGAGCACATTGTTGCCGCTGTTGCCCAGCAACATGTTGTCCAACTTGTTGCCGGTGGCGTTGCTGTTGTATTCGCCCATCAGAACCACGTTTTCAATATTGGCAGCAGCCACCCAAGTTGCAGCAGTCAACAAAGTGGTATCCAACCAAACCTCAATGGTGTCATCGCCACC
>JBLIZX010000202.1:0-4197 GCA_048860285.1 Macromonas sp.
ACAGCGGCAATGGCCTCGTCGCGCGGTGGGTCGATGATGCCCACCAGTCCCAGCAGTTCAAAGCGGGGGGTGATGTCGTCGAGGTTGATGTCGGTGCGGTCGGCGGGCCAGGGGCAACGCGCCAGCGCCAGCACGCGCTGGCCGCTGCCTGCGGCACTGGCCACCGCTGCTGTCCAGTACGCCAGCGCCAGAGGCTGGTCGTCGGGTTGGTGGGTACACAGCGCCAGCACGCGCTCAGGTGCGCCTTTGATGAGTACAAAGTGTTGCCCCGTGTGGTCGTGGTGCAGTGTGACCATGAACTGGCGCTCGGATTCGAACGGGATGGCATCGACCCGTGGCCATTGTTGCTGTGCGGTGGTGGTGTCCAGCCCAGCTTTGTAGGCCAGTGCCAGCAGCGCGCCTTCGGTGGGGTCGCCGTGCAGTTGCCAGTGGCCGTGGTCGGGGTGGTGTTGCAGCCGGGCATCGTTGCACAGCAGGGCCGCCTGTGCCAGCCGTTGCAGGCCTGGGTGGTGGGTGGCCACCATGGCTTGTGCGCCGTCGCTGAAGTCGCCCTCGGGCGCGTAGCCTGTGCCTGAGACGGTGAGGGTTTGCGCGGGCAGCACCACGCGCACGGCGGTCATCTCGTTTTTGGTCAAGGTGCCGGTTTTGTCCGAGCAAATCACCGTGACAGAGCCCAGCGTTTCCACCGCTGGCAAGCGCCGGATGATGGCCCGGTTGCTGGCCATGACGCGCGTGCCTATCGCCAGCACAATCGTCACCACAGCGGGCATGCCTTCCGGGATGGCCGCCACCGCCAGCCCCACGATGGCCAGAAACAGCTCCAGTAGCGGCATATCCGTCACAAAACGCCCATACAACAGCGTCAACACCGACACGCCCAAAATGAACAGCGTGATTTGCCGCGCAAATTGGTCGAGTCGGCGCGTCAGCGGCGTGGCCAGGCTCTGGACTTCCCCCACCAGTTGCCCAATCCGGCCAATTTCGGTGCCTACGCCGGTGGCCACCACCACCCCTTGCCCTTGACCATAGGCCACGATGGTGCCGGAAAAACACATGCAATCCCGGTCGCCAATCCCCGCTTCTGGGGCCACGGGGGCCAGCTGTTTTTCCACCGGGGCCGATTCGCCGGTCAACACCGCTTCCACCACCCGCAGGTTTTTGGCCTGGATGAGGCGCACATCAGCGGGCACTTTGTCGCCCGATTCGAGCAGCACCACGTCACCGGGCACCAGTTCGCTGGCATCGATGTGCTGGCGCTGGCCGTTGCGCCACACGTTGGCGCGTGCGGCCAGCATACCGCGTACCGCGTCCAATGCGCGTTCGGCCTTGCCTTCTTGAATGTGGCCGATGATGGCGTTGATGAGCACCACACCCATGATCACGCCCGCATCCACGTAGCTGCCCAGCGCCAACGTGGTCAGCCCAGCGGCCAGCAGCACGTAAATCAGCGGGTTGTGGAATTGCAGCAAAAAGCGCAGCCACACGGGACGGCGGGCGGTTTTGGGCAAGCGGTTGGGGCCGTGTTGGGCTAGGCGCTGTTGCACTTGCTCAGGGCTTAGGCCCGTGGCCTCGGGGGTTTGCAGGGCATGCAGCACGTCAACCGGGGGCAGGGCGTGCCACGCCACTTGCGGGGTATCGGCGCTGGCCGGAGGGGGTGGATGCGTCACAACAGGCCTTTCAGTGGTGGTGAACGTGTGCAGCGGTGGGCGTGTGGCTGGCCAGAATGTGCGCGGTCATGCCCTTGGCCAACTCCTGCTCTTCCAAAAACACCGTGCCCCAGCCTTCATCGGTCAGCAGCCGCGCTTCTTCGGCGTTGTGGCTGCGCAGCACCATTTGAATGTTGGGGTTGAGTTTTTGGGCTATTTCCACCATCTTGCGCACTTGCAATGAGTCGGGCACGGCCACCACCAGCATGGCGGCGTTGGCCACGTGGGCTTGGATCAGTACCGCCGCGTCTTCGGCGGCATCGCCGCTGACGGCGGCGTGACCTTGTTGGCGCAGCCAGTCCACCAGTTCGCGGTTTTGTTCGGCCACCACCACCGGAATGTGGCGCTCGTACAGCCCCTGCGCAATGCGCTGGCCCACACGGCCATAGCCCACCAGCAGCACGTGGCCTTCAAGGTTGGCGCGTTGGGTGGTGGCTGGCAGTTCGGCCAGCGGGTCGTCGCGTTGTTCCAGCCGCCGCGCCAAGGCCGAACGCGCCAGCAGCCAGCCACGCATGGGTTCCACCGCCGAGAACAGGGCCGCGTTGGCCGCAATCGACAGCAGCGCCACCGCCAGCACCAAGCTTTGGCCTTCGGTGGGCATCAACCCCAAACCCACCCCCAGCCCAGCCAAAATGAACGAAAACTCGCCAATTTGCGCCAAACTCACCGCCACCGTCAGCGCGGTGTTGAGCGGGTAGCGAAACACCAGCACCAGTGCTGCGGCCGCCAGCGTCTTGCCCACCATCACGACCACCACCACCGCCAGCAACTTCAGGGGTTGTTCCCACACCACGGCTGGGTCAAACAGCATGCCCACCGACACAAAAAACAGCACGGCAAACGCATCGCGCAGCGGCAGCGACTCGTCCGCCGCACGGTGGCTGAACTCCGATTCGCGCATCATCATGCCGGCAAAGAACGCCCCTAGGGCAAACGACACATCAAACAGCTTGGCTGCGCCAAACGCCACGCCTACCGCAATGGCCACCACGCTCAGGGTAAACAGCTCCTGCGAGCCAGTACGCGCCACCCACCACAGCATTTTGGGCAGCACACGCCGCCCCACCACCAGCATCAGCACAATGAAGGCGCTGACCTTGGCCAGCGTGATGCCCACGGTGATCCAGACGCTGGAGGCAGTTTCCGCTGGAATGTGGCCGCTGGTGTCGGCTCCCGACAAGATGCCCGACAACGCGGGCAGCAACACCAGCACCAGCACCATCACCAAATCTTCCACCACCAGCCAGCCCACCGCAATTTGGCCGTTGACGGATTTGAGCAGTCCGCGCGCTTCCAGTGCCCGCAGCAACACCACCGTGCTGGCCACCGACAGGCACAGGCCAAACACCACCGCCGCACCCAAGCTCCAGCCCCACCACAGGCTGAGGGCCGCCCCCAGCACAGTGGCCACTGTGATTTGCACGATGGCACCCGGCACGGCAATTTTTTTGACCGCCATCAAATCTTGCAGCGAAAAGTGCAGCCCCACACCAAACATCAGCAACATCACGCCAATTTCGGCCAACTGGCCCGCCAAGCCCACATCGGCCACAAAGCCGGGGGTACCCGGCCCAATCAAAATGCCTGCCAGCAAGTAACCCACCAGCGGTGGCATTTTGAGCCGTGCAGCGACCAAGCCAAAAATCATGGCTAGGCCAAAACCAGCGGCAATTGTTGCGATCAGTGTGACATCATGCGGCATCTAGGCTCCTAAAGTTCAGAAATGGCTAGGGCCATTATCCCCAACTTCAAGATGGAGCCGCCGTTGGGAACGAGGTTCCCGCAAGGCCCAAGTCAAACCCGTTGTGGCCCTTGGCGTGGGGTGGTGGGGGCTTGCATGGGCCAGGCCAGCAGCAACCACAGCAGCGTCAGGCCAGCGCAGGCGGCAAACACACCGCTGTGCCCCCAGTGCTTGGCCAACCAGCCACCCGCTGCACCGCCCACAAAAAAGCCCACCGATTGCAACGTGTTGTACACCCCCAATGCCGCACCGCGCGCGTGGGCCGGTGCCAGCCGCGACACCAAGCTGGGTTGGCTGGCCTCCAAGGTGTTGAAGCCCAGAAAAAACGCCAGCAAAGCCAACCCCAGTCCGGCCACCGAGGCGCTGCCTGCGCTGGCGCTCCACCACAACCCCAACTGCACCAGCAGCAGCAAGCCAATGGAGACCAGAAACACCGCGCGCAAATAACCCCGCCGCTCCAGCCGAAACAGCACCCCGCCCATCAGCACAAACGCCAGCACCACGGCGGGCAGGTACACCTGCCAGTGCTCGGCCTTGGCCAGCCCGGCCTGCACCAGCAAGGCGGGTACGGCCACCCACATGGCCAATTGCACCGCGTGCAGCACAAATACGCCCGCGTCCAGCCGCAACAAGCCGGGGTGGCGCAGCACCTCGCGCAAGCCCCCGCGTGCGGCGGGGCGGTGGCTGGGTTCGGCGGGCACGGCCCACGCCACCAGCGTCATGCCTGCCGCGGCCAGTCCGGCGGTCAGC
>JBLIZX010000203.1:0-6143 GCA_048860285.1 Macromonas sp.
TGCACAGCAGCGGTGGCATTCTGAGTGCTATTGTGACGCTGTTTCTTTACGGTTTTGTGCCAGCGGGGTTGGTGATTTACCTAATGGGCACCCCTTTACGGCGCAAACAGCGCCAGCAACAAGCCGCTGAGGCGGAAAATGCAGCGGGGGGGGTGGCTTCAAACGCACCAGATGCAAGCGGCCATGCGCCCAGTGCTGCCCAAACGCCGGGCATCGCGCCGGTGCGAAAAGAACCGTGAGGCCTGTTGCACGGTACACCAAGGCAAACTGCCGTCGTTGCCTCCGATGTGCCGCACCCCCAACGCGCGCAAGCGTTGCTGGGCCAATGCGCGCAAATCGGCACGGTACTTTTGCACCCCCTGCGGGGTCGGTGGCAAAGGCTGAAAACAGTGTTCAGCCTCGGGCAACACCGCCACAAAAGCGGCCCGCACTTCTGGCCCCACTTCAAACGCCTGCGGCCCTATGCACGGCCCCAGCCACACTTTCAGGCCTGCACGCTGGGCTGGGGTTTGCGCCGCAGGCCACTGCGCCAGCAACGCCTCCAGCACGCCATGTCCGTCCTCGCCCACCAGTCCACGCCAACCGGCGTGAACAGCGGCCACGCTACTGCCGTCGGCGGCGCTGAACAACAGGGGCAAACAATCGGCGACCATGATGGTACACACCACGCCGGGGCTATCGGTCCAACAGGCATCGGCTTCCACACCATCGGGGGTGCTGGGGTTCAGGCGTACCACACGGGTACCGTGTACTTGGCGCAAAAACACTGGCTTGGCGGCCACACGCTGCGCCAGCAACTGACGGTTGGCCTGCACACAAGCAAAATCGTCGCCCACATGGTCACCCAAATTCCAACTGTCAAACGGTGCGGGGGAAGCCCCGCCGCCACGCAAGGTAAACAACGCTTTGATGCCAACGGGCCAAGCCCCATCGGCCAACATGGTTTGGGCTGCGCCTGCGGCCAAGCGACGGGTAGAGGGGTTCATGGGTGCATGAAGATCAAGCGTTTTTGTCCGGGCTGGTGGTGGTATCAGGCACGGCTTGGGGCAAACGGGTGGCCAGCACTTTGTCGATGATGCGGCCATCCATGTCCACAATTTCGAGTTCCCAACCTTCCCATGTCACGCGGTCGGCCACGCGGGGCAAGCGCCCGGTCAGCAACATCATCATGCCGCTGAGGGTGTGGTAACGGCCACGTTCTTCGTCGGGCACGCTGTCCAAGCCCAAACGGTCTTTGAGTTCGGGCACCGGGATCAGACCATCGAGCAGCCAACTGCCATCGTCGCGTTGTACCGCCCAAGAGGTGTGCGGGTCACGGGGACGGAACTCGCCCGTGATGGCCTCGATCAAGTCGTGCAGCGTGACGATACCTTGGATTTCGCCGTACTCATCGATGACAAAAGCCATATGCTCGTCGGACGAGCGAAAGTTGTCCAGCAGCTCCATGCCGGTGATGGTTTCAGGCACGTACAGCGGGTCTTGCATCGGTTGCTGGGCCAGCTCGCGCTGTTCACCACGCAAAGCTTGCGACAACCAACGCCGGGCGTTGACGATGCCCACCACATTGTTCAAATCGCCCCGCACCACAGGGTAGCGCGGGTGGTCGGAGGCCTCGACACGGGCCATGTTCTCTTCAAACGACAGTTCCAAGTCGAGCACAATCATGTCGCTGCGCGGCACCATCAGCGAACCAATCTGGCGATCGTCCAAACGGAACACGTTGCGCACCATGGTGTGTTCGTGCGATTCAATCACACCGGCGCTGGTGCCCTCTTCCAGCATGGCGTGGATTTCTTCTTCGGTCACACTGCTGTGGGTGTTTTGCCGCACCCCCAGCACACGCAACAAGCCTTTGGTGGAAGCCGACAACAGCAGCACAAACGGCTTGGTGGCAATGGCCAGCAAGTCGATGGGGCGCGCCACCAAGCGGGCCAAGGTTTCGGGGTTGGACTGGCCAATGCGTTTGGGCACCAGTTCGCCCACCACAATGGAAAAGTACGTAATGAGCACCACCACCAAGCCGGTGGCAGCGAGTTCGCTGGCGCGCTCAGGGAAACCCGCTTCCAGCAACCACTGGGCCAGCGGCCCGGCCAGTGCCGCTTCGCCCACGATACCGTTGAGCACACCAATCGATGTGATGCCAATTTGGATAGTGGACAGAAAACGCGTTGGGTCTTCACCCAACTTGACGGCAGCGGCAGCGGAGCGGTCACCTTCGTCGATCAGTTTTTGCATACGGGCCTTGCGCGCGGTCACCAGCGCAATCTCCGACATGGCGAACACGCCGTTGAGCACGATCAAGGCCAGCAGTATGGCAATTTCCATTACGTTTCCAAAATGATGAACACCCGCAGGTTATAGCGCATTCAGGGTGCCAGTGCCCAGCAGTGCCAGCACCAGCAGGCCCAGTCCGATGCGGTAGTACACAAACGGCATATAGCCACGCGTGGACACCAAGCGCAAAAACCACACGATCACGCCATAACCCACCCCAAACGCCACCAACGTGGCCAATGCGGTGGGGCCAGGGGCCACGGCACTGCCATGCTCCCAACTGCGCAACAGTTGGTAGCCGCCCGATGCAATCACGGCCGGAATGGCCAGCAGGAACGAGTAACGTGCCGCCGCTTCGCGGGTGTAACCCATGAACAACCCGGCGCTGATGGTGCCGCCAGAACGCGACACACCCGGAATCAAAGCCAACGCTTGGGCAAAGCCAAACAGCAAACCGTCACGCCAGCTCAATTGCGTGAGTTCGCGCCGGGGACGGCCCCTGCCGCCCCAACGCTCGGCCAGCGCCAGCACCACACCAAACACCACCAACATGGTGGCGGTGATGTAAAGGTTGCGCAACGAACCTTCGATGGCGTTTTTGAACAGCAGGCCCAAGAAGCCAATGGGCAAAGTGCCCACCAAAATCAGCCACCCCATGCGGGCATCGGGCGTGCTGCGCCATTCGGGCTGCGTCAACGAACGAAACCAGGCTTGCAAAATGCGCCAGATGTCGTGGCGGAAGTACAGCAACACCGCCGCTTCGGTGCCAATTTGGGTGATGGCGGTGAAGGCGGCCCCAGGATCACCACCCGAGGGCAACAACGGCCCAATGATGCGCAAGTGCGCGCTGGACGACACGGGCAAAAATTCGGTCAGACCTTGCACCACGCCCAAAAAGGCGGCTTCGCCCCAGCCGATGCCTGCGGTCATGGGCGCACCTCCATCAGACCCAACGGTGAGCGCGACACCAACGACACAGCAGCCCCTCTTGCCAAGGAGGCTTCAAAAAACAATGAGTGTAAAAAAGACATGGCAGATGTGCTGTGCAGCACGGTTTTGTTATTTTGCATTATAGAAGTCGTGCCCCAACAGACCCGGCCAGATAGCCTACACTTTGGCCATGCATCGATCGCTCATCAAACATTGCCGCGCCTGCGGTACCCCGGTGGAGCACCGCGTGCCCGACGACGGTGACACCAAAATCCGTGCCATCTGCCCGCTGTGCGGCACCATCCATTACGAGAACCCGCTCAACGTGGTGGGCACGGTGCCGTACTGGGGCCCGCAGGGCGAGCAGGTGTTGCTGTGCAAACGCAACATCGAACCCTGCTGGGGCAAGTGGACGCTGCCCGCTGGCTTCATGGAGCTGGGTGAAAGCACCGCCGAAGGCGCGATGCGCGAAACCCACGAAGAAGCCGGGGCCGAAATTGCACTGGAAGGGCTCTTCACCGTGCTCAACGTCACGCGCGTGAGCCAAGTGCATTTTTACTACCGAGCCCGGTTGTTGAGCGAGCGGTTTGACCCTGGCTTTGAAACACAAGAAGCGCGCTTGTTCCACGAACACGAAATACCTTGGGAAGAGCTGGCGTTTCGCACCGTGCGCGAAACGCTGCAACGCTACTTTGACGACCGGCGCAAAGGCGTGTTTGGCATCCACACCGGCGACATCGCCTGATGCCAGCCGCTGCGGCCTGCGTCAGTGGGGCCGGGTAAACGAGGCCACCAACCGCTCCAACTCATCGGCCAGCATGGGTTTGCCGATGAGGTAACCTTGCACTTCGGACACGCCCAGCGCCTCCAAAAAGTCGCACTGACGTTGGGTTTCCACGCCTTCGGCAATGACTTGCAAGCCCAAAGACTGGCCCATGACCGTGACAGCACGCACAATGGCACGATCGGCCTGCGTGGCGGTGATGTCGGTGATAAACGCCCGGTCAATCTTGATGACATCGAGCGGAAAGCGCAACAGGTACTCCAACGACGAGTAGCCGATACCAAAATCGTCCACCGCCACTTTGAAGCCTGCATCGCGAAAACGGCGCAACAACTGGATGGAGTGGTCCAAATCTTGAATGGCCAGGCTTTCGGTGATTTCCAGCTCGATCAAAGCAGGGGCCACTTGGGCTTGCTGGGCCGCATCCAGCACAATATCGAACAAGTGAGGATCCAAAAATTGCCGAGGCGACAGGTTGACCCCCACCCGCAACCCCAAACCTTGTGCCACCCAACGCGCCGCTTGCAAACAGGCCTCGCGCAACACCCATTCCCCCACAGCGTTGATGAGGCCCAAGTCTTCGAGCAAGGGAATGAAACGTACTGGTGGCACCACCCCATGCACCGGATGCTGCCAACGCAACAAAGCTTCGACCCCGACAATTTTGCCGGTGGTCAAATCCATCTGCGGCTGGTACACCAAGAAGAACTGTTTGGCCTCCAGCGCACGGCGCAATGCGCGTTCCAATTCCAGGGCAGCCCGCATCCGACTGGCATCTTCAGCGTCCAAACTGGCCGTGAGCCACGTGCGTCCTTGTGAACGCGCCAGACGTTGGGCCTCTTGGGCTTGTTGCAGCAGTTGTTCAGCGTTGCTGCCGTGCTGCGGGTGCAACGCCACGCCAGCGGAACAAGTGATGAAGACTTCGTGGGCATCGACCTTGAACGGCAACCCCAGCGCGTCCACCAAATGCTCAAACCGTTCTTCGGCCTCGGCCTCGGATTGGGCCAACAGCAGCACCGCAAATTCATCGCCGCCAATGCGGGCCACTTCGTTGCCGCTGGTGGCGTACACCCGCAACCGTTGAGCCAGCAAGGTCAACAGTTTGTCGGCACCGCCCGTGCCCATGCTGTCGTTGAAACGTTTGAAACGCACCAAGTCGATGCAACCCACCAACGCTGTGCTGGGCGTAGTCCCCCCCTGGGCCTGTTGCAGCGCGCGGTTGACCTGTTGCAAAAACAGGCGGCGGTTGCCCAACCCGGTCAGTTCGTCGTGCAGCGCCAGGAAATCGACCAACGCCGCCGTTTGGCGGCTGGCGGTCACGTCTTGGAACGCGCCGTACACGCGTTCAGCCTCTTGGCCTTGCTGGCCGCGTTCGCCAATCAAATGCACCACCCGCTCAGCGGGCTGGATGGCAGCAGAGTCGGACTGCAAACGCAATTCCAGTTCGATGCGTGCGCCCACCGCCTGGGCCATCTCGAAGGCGTGCAACAGGCGCGGACGATCGTCGGGATGCAACCGGGTGACCAGCGAGGCCATGCTGGCCACGGCGGCAGGAGGCACGCCGGTCAGGGTCTGGAGTTCATCGCTCCACTGCAAGGCACCACTGGACAAGTCCCAGCCCCAAAACCCCAGCCCGGCAATGCGGCGCACCGAAGCCTCGCGCATGCGGTTTTCGCGCACTTGGCGGTTGAGCGCGCCGGTGCGCAAGGCGTAACGTACGCGCTGGGTCAACAACGGCCAGTTGATGGGTTTGGTGATGAAATCGGTGGCCCCAGCGTTGAATGCCAAATCGATGGCGGCAATGTCTTCGGCCCCGGTCAACATGATGATGGGCAGGTTGTCGTCGGCATCCAATTCACGGATGCGGGCGCAGGTACCATAACCATCCAACTCGGGCATCATCACATCGAGCAACACCAAATCGGGACGTTGTTCGGCAATACGTTGCAACGCTTGCAACCCATTGGCCGCCTCCGTGATCTGGTAACCCTGACGGCCAAGCACGCCACGCAACAGCATCCGGGTGGGATGGTCGTCGTCAACAATCAACAGGTGGGCCGGTTTGGAAGGGGATGCAAGCATAAAAACAGCGAAAAACAGTCTCCGCCATTATGACGCACCGCACTGACAACCGCTGTTAAAAACAGCAAGACCA
>JBLIZX010000204.1:0-2153 GCA_048860285.1 Macromonas sp.
ATTGACGGTTACAGCAACCGCGAAAACAAGCAATTCCGCGTGCTTTGGACTTCGGAGGCGTACCACGATCTGGCGTTGATGGCTTCAGGCAAAGTCCCCGAAGCCGACATGAAGGCGGTGGCGCAAGCCTTCATCGGTATGCACCAAGATCCGCAAGGGCGTGGCATTTTGCAAAAAGCTTCTGCCGAAGTGGGGCTGGACGACACCGCCTACTTTATACCTGCCAGCGCCAACGACTACGCGTCGTACCGCCGCTTCTACCAACACGCGCCCGCCAGTTTGCGCTAAGGCATTGCTGTGACGCTGCTGCACCGCTTCGCACCGCGCCTGGGTCGGTGGTGGCCCCAGTCGCTGGTGGGGCGGGTATATGTGCTCTACTCCGTCACGCTGCTGCTGTTCGTCGGGGTGGGGTTGGGGCTGTTTTACCGCTACATCGAGGAACAGGAACTGCAATCGGTACAGCAAGCCGCCGACATCATGGTCAACGTGGCCGCACAAACCGTGGGCGACAGTGCGGTGATTGGCGACTACGACACCATACAGCGCACCCTGAACAAGGCCGTTCAACACCCTTACTTTGCCTCGGCGAGCTTTATTGATTTGGGCGGAGCGGTGCTGCGCAGCAGCAATACGCCCGACACATCGTTGTCGGCCCCAGCGTGGCTGCTGCAACACTTGGGCGAGCATTTGTACGAAGTCAACCACGTCATCAACGTGGGCGGGCGCGACTATGGCGTGCTGCGCATTCAATTTGCCACCGAAGCCATTGTGGGTAACCTGTGGGCGTTGCTGCGCAGTGCGCTGTGGCTGGCATTGGCAGGACTGACCGGCGGGCTGCTGCTGATTCATCGACCCCTCAAACGCTGGTTGGGCGCACTGGACCGCGCCCGCGAATTTGGCCAACAAGCCGCGCAAGGCCAGCACAGCCAAGTGGAACAACACATCGCCGACATGCCACCCGAGTTTCGGCCTTTGTTTCAAGTGCTCAGCGATACCGCCAGCAGCCTGCGCACCGAGTTGCATACCCGTGAAAACGCGCTGCAAAGCCTGCGCCACACCCTGGCGGGGCTGCAAGATTTGCCCGGTGCCGCCACACTGGAAAACAACAACGATCTGACCAAGCTCACCAACACACTGAACCAACTGGTCACGGAACGCGAAGCCAGCCGCAAAGTGGTGGAACGGGCGCTGGATGCCGCCGAAGCCGCCAGCCGCATCAAAAGCGAGTTCTTGGCCAACATGAGCCACGAAATTCGCACACCGATGAACGGTATTGTGGGCATGACCGCGCTGGCCCTGACCGAACCGGTGTCGGACGATGTGCGGGAATACCTGCACACCATCGATTCATCGGCCAAACTGCTGATGGTCATCATCAACGATATTTTGGATTTTTCCAAAATCGAAGCCGGCAAGCTCCATGTGGAACACATCGCTTTCGACATCCGCGAAACGGTGAACGACACACTGCGCGCCCACCGCACACAAGCCGAAACCAAGGGCCTACGGCTGCACCTGGACATTGCCCCCGATGTGCCCCACGGGGTGGGCGGCGACCCGGTGCGGTTGCGCCAGGTGCTGCACAACTTGGTGGGCAATGCCATCAAGTTCACCGCACAAGGCACCGTGGGGGTCAAGCTGTGGCAAGAGGCGGTACCCGGTCAACCCAATGCCCAACAATTGCATCTGGCGGTACAGGACACCGGCATTGGCATCCCAGAACACAAGCAAGCCACCATTTTTGATGCGTTTGCCCAGGCCGACACCTCTACCACCCGACAGTACGGAGGCACTGGGCTGGGGTTGTCGATCAGCAAGCGGTTGGTGGAGCTGATGGAAGGACGGCTGTGGGTAGAAAGTGTGCCCGGCTTGGGCAGTACGTTTCACGTCACCTTGCCCTGCCACGCGATGGCGCTGCCTGCCGCAACGGCCAGTCCGGCCTTGCAAGCTGCTGTTGCCGTGCCCGCCACGCAGCAGGCCAGCCTCCAGAACGGGGCCACCGCAACGGCCCCAGCCGCGCCCGCCATGAGCACCACGTCGGCGGTGGGGCGGGTACTGTTGGTGGAAGACAACGTGATCAACCAACGGCTGGCGCAAGGTCTGCTCAAAAAACTGGGCCACGATGTCACGCTGGCCGTCAACGGGGCCGAAGC